>JANQHU010000459.1 GCA_028282485.1 Bacillota bacterium | reverse complement strand
GGTTATCCGAAATATTTTTAACACTGCCACCGGTTCCTAAGGGCGTTTCTTCAATAAAGTATTTCATTTCGACCCCAAAACTACTGCCCTCGGCAAAATAATTGGAGATCATCTCCGGTAAATAGCAGAGCGTCACCAGTATTTCATTGAAGTTATGTTTTTTTAATAAAGCAACAATATGTTCCATCATCGGTTTATTAACGATGGGAACCATGGGTTTCGGCTTGGTACAAGTAAGGGGTTTGAGCCGGGTTCCTTTGCCACCGGCCATGATTACTGCCTTCATAAAGTTCCTCCTTAATGAAGATCCCGATAACGGGTCATTTCTTCGACTTCAATAGTTTTAATCATATCGGACATTAAGGCATTCCGAAATTCTTCTTCATGAATTACTGAACGCCACTTGGAATCCTCGTATTCTGCTAATAACTCTTCGTATACGCTACTAGTATCCATAGCAATTTTTTCCCAATTATAAATATTTTTGACGTCCAACAAGGCTTGTTTGCGCATTTGTTCCGCATGTTTGGGGTTTTGCAAAGCCCATAATAAATTATCTGCTAAAGATACCGGATTATTAGCATATGCTTTTAAGCCGTTTTGCCCGTGTCTGATAATCTCACTCATCCCGCCGGTATCAGATGCAACTACTAAAGTCTTGGCGGCCATCCCTTCTAAAGCCACTATTCCAAAAGGTTCATAGGTGCTGGGAAAAACTGTTACATCAGCTCCTTGATAAAGAGCATTTCTGGTATTATCATCAATATAACCAGTAAAATAAATGCGGTTAAAGATGCCTAACTGATAAGCCCGAAACTTTAATTCTTCCAAATATGGGCCGCGACCGGCGATCACTAATTTTATCTTGGAATCAACTGCTAAAACCCGCGAAAAAGCATCCAATAAAACTCCTAGGCCTTTTTCCCGTACAATTCGGCCTACATAAAAAATCATTTTTTCATCCAAAGAGCAGTAGTTCTGGCGTACTTCAGCAGGGGAGATATTGGTCTGACTAAATTCCTCCGGGTAAACTCCATTAGGAATAATTCGAATCTTGTCATCCGGAATTTGAAAGACTCGGCCTAATTCTTCCCGCATGTAATTACTACAACAGATCACCCGCCAGGATTCATAACCGAGCCACCATTCCACATTACTGATATAACGTTGTAACTCATTATGGAGACCATTATTCCGACCGTATTCCGTGGCGTGAATTGTGGATATGAGAGGGAGACGCCAGGCATGCTTGAGATTTTTCCCAGCAAAGGCCGCTAACCAATCATGGGCGTGAATCATATCAAACTTCACCCCTTTGCGGGATAACTCATTCGCTTTTTCAATCATATTGAGATTTAGCTGTAAAACCCAAGTTAAAAAATCCGGAGTAGAGGGATTATTCATTACTACTCGGTAGACGTTAGCTCCATTAACCACTTCAAAATCCGGGACTCCTTGAACTCCACAAGTAATGACCGTCACTTCTTCACCATTTTTGGTTAAAGCCTTACTTAAATCGTAGACATGCCGGGCGATCCCTCCTACGATCTTTGGCGGAAACTCCCAACTAAGCATTAAGATGTGCATCAAAAATCACCTCGACTATTAGTTTTTGAAATTTAACAACTTTGTTACTTCTTTATTTAGCAACGCTTCCAAGTGATGGGACATTAGGTAGTTTAACCAAAAAAAGCAGATTTATAAGCTTTGGGCAAAAAAAAATAGCTCCAGACCAAAATCTGGAGCTATTTTTCATAATTTTATTTTCCCATAACCTAATCTTTACTGATCCTTGCAATTCAAAACTTAGTTTAATTTTTTTAAGTTCTTTTTCTTGCTTGAAGGACATTTTCAAAAGTTTGTTGATCCAGAGGCCGATCAAAACTCCGAAATCCGGCTAATTGAAACCCGTGTTTTTGGGCCAGGCGCCGGGTATAATCAATAGTATCCATGTTGATGTCAATTCCTAAGCTAAAATGTTTATAATCATGTTCTAAGGCTAACATAATGGTTTCCGACATGCAAGCATAGGCCAAACCTTTTTCAAAACCAAAGTTAAAACCTAGATCCGGTAAGCCGGGTAAACTAATCACCCCCCCATCAATCACTAAGACATCCGGGCGCGCATTTTTTACCTCTACACTAACATCTGCCGGCCGGGCTACATCACAAACGATTGCTCCAAATTTCAACATATCCGGAGTGATTAAGCTATTAACTTGACTAGTGGCGGTGATTACCATATCCGATTGCGGGAGATGTTTCTTGAGATTAGTGCTATATATTAATGGAGAATCATTAATAACCGCTTCGGCAAAAGCAATATATTCGTCAATACTGGCTGAAGGTGCCGGAATAAGGGGATGATTCTTGGTAAAAGCCATAATTTTGCCACCCTGGAGCGTATCACAATTCTGCAAATATCGATATATTTCCGCACTAACTCGAATTAAACGGCGATAACTGCGCTCTTTAGCATGAGGATTACCGATTAAGATCAGAGAATTTACTTTTTCTGCCATCAATAAAGCTGTGGCTCGCCCAATCGCTCCTGTGGCACCCACTACGGCGGCGGTAGTCTTATCTAAAGGGACTCCTAATTGTTTCGCAGCTTCTAAAGTCGCTTCCACTGCCGCCGCTACCGTATAACTATTTCCTGTAGTCACGGCTACCCCTAAATTGCGTAAATCTTTTCCGCCTCGGGAAACTACCGATGTATAGGCTCCCAAACCAACTATTTGGGCACCCCGATCTTTGGCCAATTGTACCGCCATCTTTAACTCGTCAATTATTTTTTCTTTAGGCATATTCATAAATTCTTCCGAGGTTCTTAAAATACTGATAAACTCGCCGTAAGCAACCTGGCCTGTTCGAGAAATAATCTTTGCCCCGGACACAAAAAACGGCTCCAGTAAATCATTACAGCGCCAGGAGATGCTCCCTAATTCTGCTTCGGAGAAATATTCTAAAGACTCATCAAACTCCACATAATTTTTGAGATACAGGGGATGAACTAAAAAAGCAAAGCGTCCTACATCTTGATTATTAACCAAAACCGACTTTTCGGTTTTTTTTTCTGGAATTTCGTTAATTTTCGGTAATTGTTTATCCGCAAAATGAGCTAAAAAGATACTACTATTTTTAGTTGCTAATCTTTCAGCCATTCTTTCAATAGCATCCATCGCTTGAGCAGCTTCTTGATCACTAATTATAAATGGTGGTTCAATGCGGATCACGGAGCCGCCATTAAGGGTTGGCGCCACCCTCAGATTCTCAATATTTAATAAATAACTGGATAATACCGGGGCTAATAAATCTTGATCGCCCAAAATTCCTAAAAAAGAATTAGGATAACTCTCCAGATCAATCCCAAATTCTAAGCCAATCATTAGGCCGCGGCCCCTAACATCCTTGATAGCCGGACTATACCTTTTCTTGATCTCTAATAACCGTTGTAAGAGATAATCCCCTTTTTGTTCCACTTCATCAATAATTCTTTGATTATCCCGGGTCAGCATTTCTATTACTTTGAGCCCTACTCGACAGGCTAAGGTATTACCGCCAAAAGTAGAAGAATGTTTTAACCCAAATTCTTCGGTATATACTGCCGCGGTAGACAGACAAGCCCCAATGGGGATGATTCCACCACCGAGGGCCTTGGCCACGGTAATAATATCCGGGGTGATTCCGTCTCTCTGACAAGCAAACATTTTCCCGGTTCGCCCAAGGCCCGTCTGAATTTCATCTAAAATTAAAAGCGTGCCGTATTGATGACATACTGCTATCGCTTCTTTTAAATAATTAGCGGGAGGCAGAATAATTCCCCCTTC
>JANQHU010000457.1 GCA_028282485.1 Bacillota bacterium | reverse complement strand
CCCGGCTCCGGGCCGCGGGAACCCTAGAAAGACTAAGGAGTTAGCCATCGTGGCTACCTCCTTCAGGGCCATGGGAAGTGGGGCGATGGCAGAGAGGCCTCCTGCCTCAATGCCACGCACCCGCCCTTCCTGGTCGGGAAAAAGCATAGTTGTATTTTGATCCGAATTTTTGTTTCTGAATTCTTATTTTAATTAAAATGAAGACATCTGATTTTTTAAAATTTAGTAAAAAGACGAACATAAGAAGTTAAATATTGTTAAGGGGCTTGTTTTTTTTTTTTTTTGTAATATAATGGAATTGAAAGGTGTTAAGTTTTGTAATTATTAATTGAAAAAGGATGTGTTAGTAATGTTTAATAATAAAAATTTCAAAAGATTAAATGAATCAGATAATAGACCTAAAATATCTAATAAGTTTAAGGAGAACCAGCAAACATTAGAGGTTTTGTTTGTGGGTTATTTAAACAAATCAAAAAACATGGAAATAAGTAGTGATTATAAATTACCTTTCGAAAAATTTTCCGAAAAGGTTTATGAAAAAGCTTTTCAGAAGCTTGAAAAAACTTTTGTAGGTAGTAAAAATGATAATATTCCTATGTCAGAGCATAAAAATGATTTGAAACTAAAAATTAAAAATCTGAAAGAAGAAATAAGAAAAAAAAGAAAAAAAGACATTAATCATCTAAAAAGTTGTTGGAATCTTAAAACAAATGAAAAAGATGATGAAAAATAAATTTACTCACATTTTTGTATACTTTTTTTGATTTGTAGTAGTAAATATCCCGGCAGGGAGGCCGGGAACGGGGCTTGGAGGCAGGAAGCCTCGTAGCCATCGCCCCTATTTCCATTACCCTGAAGGAGGAGGTCACGATGACCGACTCCCAGCACTTAAGGGTTCCCGCGGCAGGAGAGCCGTGGGATAAGGGAAGGACCGGAAACCCAGGTGTCCGGCGATTTTTGGTTACTTTTGATCGTTCAAAAGTAACATCCCCCATATTCCCCACCCCAAAAATCTTTTTCCCTAACTCACCTCTATCCGCAAAAACAGCTGGCAAGCCTAACAAAGAAGCCCAGGAAAAACTCCGGGGCATGAAGCTACCGGAAAAAGAAATAGTATCTTTGATGGAGAACTAAATCATACCTATGATTAGATTAAAGGGTAGTTGCTGGTCTATATATAAAATGAACTATATCTCCTGGGGTTTTTTCTGTAAAATAACTAAAAATTCTTCGGCCGTTACCACAATGGGGCAGTGGGGAAAATGTTTTTGATTTCCTGTAACTAAATACCCCTTGCTACTTACTGCTACTTCGTAAAAAATTTGGTCATCCTTATCTATAAAATTAAGCTCTAGAGGCTGAGCAACTAGTGAGATTCCTGTTTGCATAATGAAAGTCAATATTTCTTCTACTAACTTAGGGTCAAATCTAAATTTAGGACGATTTAAGACTTCATAATATTCATTAATTATATTACTATCAAAACAAAGAATCACATTACCATTAAGTACTTCATTAAATATTTTAGCTGGTGTCCCAGCAGGGGATAACAGAGCCGAGACAAGAATATTAGTATCAAAAATCGCCTTAATCATTCTGAGAACCTTTTTTTTGCCGGACAGCATTAATTTCAGCATTAATTTCTTCCATACTTAAGGTATCTAACTTATTTTTGACAGCATTTATTCTTAATTTATTTACAGCTCTCATTGTTCGCGATTGACGAAAGCTAGCCAAAACTTCTTCTATATTTTCATCATTAATATCAATCATTAAAGCACTAGGTTTGCCATTAATAGTAATAATTAATTCACGTTCAATAGCTAATTTTTCCCAAATTTGTTTCGGGTGAGTCCTTAAGTCCCGAACAGTATAAAAATTCATAGTAACCTCCATCAATTATGTTATTAATTATATTATATCCTTTTGTCGCTCAATTGTCTACAAATTATTTTTTGCTACTTTTATTATTAAAAATCGTCTAAAGTAGAATGAATTCGTTTTTTATTAAACCATTGCTAAATCCCACATAATTAGTTTAAAATAGATATTAAGAAACGCAAATTTTTGTAAGCAAAAACTCGAAAAGGGAGTAGTAAAAATGGCACGAATTAATCCTAAGATCGATATAGCCTTTCGCAAATTATTTGGTAGTCAAGAAAATAAGGAAATTCTAAGAGGCTTTATAAATTCGGTACTACCTTCGAAAGATCAGATTAAAAGCCTGGTTATCAAGAACCCTTACAATCTTGCAACCTATGTTAAAGGCAAAAGCTCCGTACTAGATGTAAAAGCCGAAGGAGAAGACGGGCGGCTTTTTGATGTGGAGATGCAGATCGGGGAGCAGCAGTTTTTTGGTAAGCGAATCAAGTATTATTTAGATAAAATGTATACCAGCCAAATAGCTGAAGGGGAGACCTACCATTTATTAAAAAAAGTAATCGGTATTGGTATTTTGGATTTTAACTATTTTGCGGATGAGCGTTATCAAAGAGGAGTAACCTATAAAGATATCGTCACTGACGAGACTTATCCGGAGTTGGATTTGAGTGATATTTATTTTATTGAATTGAAAAAGTTTAATAAAGATCTTAAGGAATTACGAACTAGCCTAGAACGTTGGGTGACTTTTTTAAATCGGGCCCATGAGTATCGTAAAGATGAAATACCCCCGGAGCTTGCTGTAGATAGTAATATTAAAGAAGCTATTGAGAAATTAGATATAATGTACTTATCTACCGAAGAGCAAGAAATATATGAAAGTGAAGAAAAAAGACGTTTAGATACTTTAGAAGAGTTACGAACCGCTGAAAAAAAGGGCCTTGAGAAAGGTTTAAAACAAGGGAAAGAGGAAGGCTTTAAAGAAGGAAAAGAAGAAGGCTTTAAACAAGGAAAAGAAGAAGTTAAATATGAAATTATTATAGATATGATTAAAAATGGGATGGATGATTTGACTATTAGTAAAGTGACCAAAATTAGTATCGAAGAGATTCAAGCTCAAAGAGCAGAATTATAAAACGCGAAACTTTTCCTTGACACTAGACTCTTTTTATAGGAAAATAAATACTAAGTAAATATTTTAATAGTTTAGAAGTGGTAGAGTAGAGGAGCAAAACTAAAAAGTACTTGCAAAAAGGAGGCTTTTTTGGCAAAGCCGATGAAAGGTGAGGAAAGGTAGTTTTGCCGAAGTCAGAAAAGAGCCAATTTTCTGGCTGGTAAAGTGATTAAGAGTTGCTTTATTGTCACTTTTTAAAAAAAGTGGAGTGCTATCTTGCCGCCAAACATAGAGTGTTTCGGGTTTGGTAGCTTTAGCTTACCGACCTTTTTTTATTTGATGATCTTTAAAAATATTAGGAGTGGATGTTAATGGAAAAGATTCGGGTTTTAGTAAGTGGGGCTTCTGGTCGGATGGGACGCGAGGTGGTTAAAGCAGTAATCAAGGATCCGGATCTGGAGCTGGTCGCAGCGGTGGACAAAATGCATTTGGGTCAGGATATCGGCTTGAGCATAGGGCAAGAAGAGCTGGGGATCAAGGTTCAGGCAGACCTCCAAAGAGCACTGCAACAGGACAAGCCGAAGGTAATGGTTGATTTTTCAACTCCCATGACCGTCATGGAGAATATTCGTCTTGCCGGAACCGCAAAAGTAAATGCGGTGGTAGGAACTACCGGCTTTAGTCAGGCCGATTTAACTGAGGTTGCCGATTTAACCAAAAAGCAGGGTTTTAATGTCTTGGTGGCTCCTAATTTTGCGATCGGAGCTTTGCTGATGATGCAATTTTCCAAAATTGCCGCCCAGTACTTCCCTAATGTGGAAATAATTGAGCTGCATCATGACCAAAAGTTAGATGCTCCTTCGGGAACTTCTATTAAAACCGCCGAAATGATTATGGAAGGACGACAAGAAACCGATCAACAGAATATTGGTGAAGAAAAAATCAAAGGAGTCCGTGGCGGAGAAATGGGTGGCATCCATCTCCATAGTGTCCGACTACCGGGACTTATCGCTCACCAAGAATCTTGGTCCACGGAGACTTGATGGTATTGCAGTAGGGGCTATCA
>JANQHU010000107.1 GCA_028282485.1 Bacillota bacterium | reverse complement strand
AATGAAGCAAAAGCGATTTTAACTGATATTGGCACGGAAGAATTAGCCCATATGGAAATGGTGGGGACAATGGTGCGCCAACTCTTAAAAGGGGTGCCCCCGAAAGAATTAGAAAAAATGGGAGTAGGGGCTTATTATACGGAGCATGATCATGCTGTTTATCCGGTAAACGCCGCCGGAGTGCCTTTTTCGGCGGCGGCCTTCCAATCAAAAGGGGATCCCATTGCCGATTTAACTGAAGACCTGGCCGCCGAAGAAAAGGCCCGAGCTACTTACGAAAATCTGCTTAATCTGGCTGATGATCCGGATGTCATCGAACCATTAAAATTTTTAAGAGAACGGGAAGTAGTCCATTTTCAACGTTTTGGGGAGGCTTTACAGATTGTGCGAGAAAAGCTAGATGAAAAAAAGAATTATTATTAACAAGTGGGAAATTCCTTTTGAAAACCATTCATCTTCTATTATTTCTTTAAAGCTTCTCGCAACCCATCGGCATAAGCGTGATTTTTAATAATAATTACTAAAAACAAGAACAAAAAACGCAGCCATCTTTTACTGTCCAAGTATTTCAGTAATTTAAAGGTTTGGCTTCTTTCAGGCCAATGGAAAAGGGTGAGCAGACGGTCGAAAAGGAAAAAGAAAGGGGAAATTAAGGTCATTAAACGTACGTTGAAACTAGGATTCTTTTGTAAAAAGAGAACTGCGGTATGGCCGCGTTCTTTTTCTTTTTGCAGCATTTGGGGTAGTTGGGGATAGGTTAAGGGGTATTGTAAATGAAAGCTACAAGCCGAAGGGGCTTTTACTGATTTAAACCCCCTTTTTCGTAAGCGTTCGCCCAGCTCCAAATCTTCCCAACCATACTCAATAAAGTCTTCGTCAAATAAACCGACGGCAATTATTTCGGTGCGCTCAATAGAGACGTTGCCCGTTGCAAAAAAAGCGCGGGAAAAATCATATACCTTAGTAGGCCAGGTGGAAGGATTATCAATATTAGTAGTATTAACCACCGGACCGTGCACAATCAGTTTGGGCTTAGTATGGGCTTTTAAATGAGCCGCTACAAATTCGGAACGAACTACCATATCCCCGTCCAGTAAAATAATCAAACGACCTTTGGCGGCCATAATTCCGTTATTCCGGGTTTTGGATCGGCCTAGATTTGTTTGGCGAATATAATTAAAACCACATGGTGCCGTGTTAGATAAATGAGTAATAATACTCGAGGTTTCATCAGTAGAACCGTCATCAACTACGATAATTTCATAGATATTAGGATCGGCAGTTTGTCCAAAAAGAGCTGTCAAACAGCGTTCCAATAAATTAGCCCGATTATAGGTGGGAACCACCACACTTACTTCGATAGACACTTTCTAATGCTCCCTTTTTATTTTATATTTTATCGGACCTTTTTTAGAAACGCAAGGAAAAATTTAAAAGAAGGCGAATAAATATAGCACCATCAAAAAGAGGAGCATAAGAAAGTGGCAACAATTTTTTTAACCGGAGCCAGTGGCTGTGTTGGACATTATTTAGTTGATCAGTTGGCAACTAAGTATGACCTTTTGATTCTAGTGCGAAATCCGGCCAAATTAAAATTTAAAAGATCCCAATATCCCCGAGTAAAAATCCTTCAGGGAGATTTGGATAATATTGGCCAATTCGCCGAGACTTTGCAACAGGTTGATTATTGCATCCATACGGCTACCGCCTGGGGCGGGCCAGGAACCGCAAGAATAAACGTGCAACGCGTACATGAAATGTTTAATTTATTGGATCCGGCCAAACTAAAACGAATTATTTATTTTTCGACGGCCAGTATTTTGGGAGCTGATAATCAACCTTTACCGGAAGCAGGGAAGTATGGGACTGATTATATTAAGAGTAAATATCTTTGCTATCAGAGGTTGCCGGATTTTTGGTTTTACGATAAAATTATTACTGTATTTCCCACTTTGGTTTTTGGAGGAGATGAGCAGCATCCTTTTTCGAATCTCTCCTTAGCCTTACCGGAGTTACGGCGTTTTGCCCGACTGATTGGCCGAATTAGGTTAGACGTGGCTTTTCATTTTATTCACGGCGAAGATATCGCAAAATTAGTTAATTTATTTTTAACTTTAGAAGAGGCGCAAA
>JANQHU010000103.1 GCA_028282485.1 Bacillota bacterium | reverse complement strand
TTTTTCAAATAGTTCGCTCCCAAGCTCTTTGGCAAACTTTGCGGTATTTTCAGAAAGGTCTGTTATTATTTGGCCCCCTTCATCAACAGTTTTGACGATTTTTTTAGTGTAGGCGGCGGGGGTACGTAATCTTTTTTGTATAGCTTTTTTAATATATTTTTCCCCATCTTGAACTTTAAAATGATAACTTGCTTTCCCCATTTCATCACAAAGTTTAAAATAAGCATTAGAGAGGAGCAGCTGGGCTTTAATTCCATTCATTTTTCTTTCGGAATGCATTATATTCGTAACGGTGTCTAGATTATCAGGTTTTTTAGCTAAGTCAGGATCGTAATCTTTTTGCTCTTTAGCAGAATTTTTTAAAATATTATTAAGATTATTTAAAGTTTGGCGGTTTTGGTGCGGGGGTTGGCTATTATCTAAGATAGTTAATAATTTAGTCGGGTTATCTAATAAATTATTCTTGGTTAAGTGTGCTTTGTTTTGATCTAAAAGTTTTTTATTCTGGATTAATTCCTTTTTTAAATAGTGGACGCGGGCTTTCATTTTTTGATAAGGAGTTTGGGAGTCTGGAGCTACTTCGGTTGCTTTTGGCTTTTTGGGAAGCCCACGACGAAAGACGATACCTTTGGCAAAGTTAATTAAAGCATCATTATTTTTTAAAAGGCCGTCGCAATAGGCGCCAAACTGATCTAATTTTATTCCGGTAGCCGTCGGTGACCCTGCGGCCGACTTTTGGGGAATATTTTTAAAGAAGGTGTTTTCCACCTCTTGATTAGCTATTTTGACAGCCGGATTCTCAGGATTTGAGTTGGCTGTTAGTTCGTTAGCAAAGTTAGTAATCGCTCCGGATAATAAAGGGTTTTCGGTAATTGCGCCGGGAGCAATTAAAGCAATATATCTGGTTAAGGCAACGAATTTGTGAGCTGAAGCCAATTGATCTTTGATTTCGCGTAAATGATTCTCATTAAAGGCTTTTATCAAAAATTGATCAGCCTCATCGAGTTGCACCAGGGTTTTTAGTAGTTCCGGCTGAGCAGCTACTTCTGGGGGGTATTCTTTTTCGGTAGCTTCCCCCGCTGCGATATGGGCGACAATTTTTTGAATGATTTCGCCCCGTTCTTTCACAAAAGATTTTTTCGCTCGGTCATTAGGCAGTTTGTTTAGGAGGGAATGTTGCTCAATCATCCTTTGATCTAATAAGCCCGCTAGAGGATCAGCCTTAGAAGCAAGAGAAACTTGAGACTTGCCATCAACCGGGTCCTTAGTGACGATTACACGCTTGGGAGCCGGATCGTAGGGCTGATACTCTGGAGTATTATTAGAACGCGAAAACTGATCTCCTTTCCGTTCGGGATCTGTGCCATCCCAGCCTGCCCCAATAACCGTAGGTTGTTTAGCGGGTTGATCATCAACTCGGCTGAATTGAGGTACCTGTTTTAAAGGACTTGGCTGTGGAGGTACTTTATGGCCAACATATTTATTATTATTATTAGAAGGGTTAAATCTAACCATACTTTTTAACTCCTTTCAATTTCTAATGGGCAAAACCTAATTTCCGTTGGAGTTAACCTCCCCTGCTCGGGGGACATATTCACCGTTGACAAATTTATACTGAAGAGAATTCAGTTCCCCAGAAATTTGGGCTAGTTTTACTACTAAGTTACTAGTAACATACATCCAGGAAGCCGGGGCAAACATAAATTCAAAAAAGCTGGGTAGGGATCTTTTGTAATTTTTGAGGCACTCTATTTTATAAGCATGAATAATTTCTTTTAAAGCGGTATTTTCAAAAGAGGCCTGATGTTCCCTGGAGGGAGTGTGAGCAATATTGCCTAGTTGTTTGGCAAGCATTGTCACGTTATTACTAGTTTTTTCCTGATGCTTTTGAATAAAATCAAAAAGTTCATTATATTGTAAGGGAACTTGTTTGAGTATTTCCCGTAAATTTTCAATTTGCCGCAAATCTTTTTGGGGGTTGGTCCTTACTTCTTCGGTAGCTTGGTTCAGGCGGTCTTTGGTTATTTTAGCTTGGCATTTTTTGACTAATTCTTGACTATTGAGCTCCAGGAGCTCAGTTTCACCAGCGGGTAGTGCTTGGTTATTAAAGAGATTATTCATAATATTTAGGTAAACCATGCTTAGCTCTTGGCGCTGCGCTGGGCTATCATGCACCTGGCGCAAACCTTCGATATAACTATCTACTTCTTTAATGGTTAGGAGTTTTGCGGCCACATCTCGGGCTAAATCTTCGTTGATGGACATCTCGGGCCGCAGGCCTTGTTTTTTTTGCCAAGTGTCAAAACCAGCGGAGGCCGGGCCGATTTTGTATTTATTGCGGGCCACATAAAGATCTTCAAAAGGCTTGATAGTCAAATTGTAAAAAAACGAAGTGAAAGGTCGGACAGAGTGTACCAGTAATTTATCAACTTTGGTTGTGCC
>JANQHU010000448.1 GCA_028282485.1 Bacillota bacterium | reverse complement strand
CAGATGCCTTAGCCGGAAAGGCCCCGGAGGAAAGTTTGACGAAGATTATACGCTTAATTAATAGCGTAGCTGATGATCTCGACTATTTAGCTAAGACTTTTGCCCGGGTCCAGGTCTTAGAAAAAAAGTTTGACGAGGCTTTAAGTAAACTTTATAGTACCCAGTTGTTAATTGGGCAGCCTTTCTTGGCCAGCGGTAAATTTGGGGGAGTTGGGGAAAAATTAAGTCAGCTTAATTCTCAGTTGTTAACTATTGAAGAAGGTTTGCGAGACCGAGTGCGGCAGGTGGATGACCTCCTCAACCGTTTTAATCCTTTGGTGGTGACCTTACTGGGGTGGCGGGATAAAGCCCAGAGTTTTACTGCGGAAATTAGTAGTTTTAGTGCTGTTTTAACTCCAGGGAGTGCCCAATATGAGGAAATGAAAGCTTTGATTGATTCCACCGATAACCTAATTGCCGGAATAACCAGCTTTAATCTTCCGGAAATTACCGAAAAACTGGAGGGCATCACCCAACGTTTCTTTGATGGGGAAGAGTTGCAACTCTCGTTGTTGGTAGAAGAACTCCAGCGCTTGGCCGGAGCTTTGCCCCAGCTCCTCGATGAGGAGATTGGCCAATCCTTAAATCTTATTGAAAAATATATCGGGGGAGAGACGGCGGTAAATGAGCGGGTCCAAATCTTTACCAAAGCTCCGGTAGATGAGGTTTTGGTAAAAGCCGCAGTGCGGGAAATTATCCCCGTAGATAGCAAGGCCACCTTAATTTCGTTGCCGGCGGGGACGGTTTTACCAGATATTCGGGGTGAACTCTTTAAAATTTTAGCGGAAGTGCGGTCGATTATTGCTGCTTTAATCGTGGTAGTCTTATGGTTGTTTGCTTTTATTTTGGACCATTCGTTGATTATTTCTATGTTAAAGTCCGTGGAAGCAACTATCTTACCGAGAAAAATCAGACAAAAGTTACCGCCCAAGTTGAAAGGAATTATTAATATTTTGCTTAGAATTATCGGCCCGGCTAATTTCTATGCCGCCGTAATCGGCGGAGTCTGGCTACTAACAGCCTTTGTCTTGGCCGGGGCCCGGGTTCCTTATGTGAATTATGGGGGGATTTTTGCTATTGGTAGTGGCTTGGGACTACTGATCGCCTTGTTGTCGGAGCGAATTAACCCGGTGGATAAGGCGGAGATTCAGGCGGGACTTTCTTTAGGAATACCTTTTAAAGGAATAATGCGAGAAATTGTGATTCCGGCCGGACGTCCAGGCTTAATGCAGTTTTTAAATCGGTGGCGGATGATTATGAAATAATACGCTAGATGAAAGAAGGAAAAAGAGATGTTGGAAATTAGCAATTTAGTTAAAAACTACGGCCGTAAGACCGCCCTGCAAGGAGTCTCCCTCAAAGTAGTCCGCGGAGAAACCGTGGTGATTATGGGGCCCAGTGGGTGTGGCAAATCGACTTTGATTCGATGTGTCAATCGGTTAACCGAACCGGATGGGGGGCAGGTTAAACTGGGCAGTACCGAAATGACCAGTCTGAAGATGGCAGAACTGCTGGCGGTTCGACGAAAGATCGGCTTTGTTTTTCAGCATTTTAATTTAGTGAAAAGGCTAAATACCTTAGATAATGTCTCCTTTTCTTTAAGGATGCACGGAGTTGACTTGTGTACTGCCCGGGAAAAAGCCGCTTTAGTCTTGAAACGTGTGGGTTTGGCTCATAAATTAACCGAAAAACCAGAGGAGCTGAGTGGGGGTGAACAACAACGGGTGGGGATTGCCAGAGCCTTAGCTTTAGAACCGGAAATCATGTTGTGGGATGAGCCTACCGCCTCTTTAGATCCGATTATGGTCGGGGAAGTGGTGGAAGTTATGGAAGAGTTGGTGCGGGAAGGGAAGACCACCATGGTTATTGTGACCCATGAACTTTCCTTTGCCAAAAGAGCCGCTGACCGAATTATTTTTATGGAAAAAGGCCGGATTGTGGAAGAAGGACTTCCGGAAAGAGTCTTTGCGGAGCCTTTGTCAAATATCGGCAAAAAATATCGGCAACTATTGTTGGCGGGATAAGTACTTTAAAGGGACTTGTCTGGTTTCTGGCTGAATAGTTTTATTAGTCTGAAACCAGACAAGTATTTGAAATGTTTTAGCTTAATTTACAAAGGGTGATAATAGTTTGGAAAATGTTATTTGTTAGAAGCTTTTTTCACTTTTTGTTTATAATAAATCAAAAGTTCTTTACTATTCATTCCTTTTGTTTCTACATAATGTTTATTACGAATATCACGAATTAATTTCATTTCTTTCGATTCTTCATACATGGTTAATCTTCCTCCTCTAAAAGTTCATATGGGGGTATTAAGGCTACTTCTCCATAACCAAGCATTTTGTTAACACCATTAATTCCAAAAAAAGCTCGTAGCTTCAGCATAAAAATTCTAGGAAACAATAGCATTACATCCTATAACTGTAGCAGCAGCCACATGCAGAGAATCATCTACACATTTTGGTGGTAAAACTGCTTCCATTACCTCAGAAATATACACATCATAATCTTCTGATTTTACATCGTTCCAAAATTTATGTGTAATTGCCATTTTTTCAGGGACATCGTCAGCTTGTAAGTGGCTTATCACGGATGTATCAAGGTATATTTTCAGCTTTTTCATTTGTAGATCTCCAATATGTTATTCTTTATAACTATATTATATCTAAAAATGAAAACTTATAAAATAGCTTTAAGAAGATTTTTTGCGAAAAATGGAAGAGTCTTAGACTTTTGATAAACATTTAAAAATAAAGGCTTGTAATTTACAGAATAAAATGGTAAAATTTTTAATGTAACATACCATTTTTTAGTTTGTTTTATTAATAGTAACCAAAAAAATATATGAAGTATTAAAAATTATTAGATGCAGCTAAATAAAGAGCGGTTTTTAATAATTTTTTTTTAATTTAGAAAAAAATTTGTTGGTTATTACAAAATAAATAAATTATTTTTTTAGTTTATTCTTGTAATATAAGGAAGTAAATGT
>JANQHU010000047.1 GCA_028282485.1 Bacillota bacterium | reverse complement strand
TTTTAAAAAATCTTCAGTGAGGTTTTTGTTGAAATAAAATTTTCATGCGTTAGCCGTGAATTAAAAATTGATGTTGCTTGACATAGTTAGGCGCATATGATAAAATTATTTCTGCATTCCGATTAATCTTTTGGAGGAGTGTCCGAGTGGTTTAAGGAGGCGGTCTTGAAAACCGTTGTATCGAGAGGTACCGGGGGTTCGAATCCCTCCTCCTCCGCCAGATAAGGGTAAATTGTTAAATAGTTATTATAAAGTTTAAAACGGAGAGATACCCAAGCAGGTTGAAGGGGACGGTTTGCTAAACCGTTAGTAGGAGCAATCCTAGCGAGGGTTCGAATCCCTCTCTCTCCGCCAGATATTTTAGCAGCATAGCGCTGCTTTTATTATGTTTTTTTGAATTATATTAAAATAATTTGCTAATATTTTTATTTACTTTTAGGCTTGTTTGTGTTAAACTATAATAGCTTTCAAAAATGCGCCCGTAGCTCAGTTGGATAGAGTGCCTGACTACGAATCAGTAGGTCGGAGGTTCGAATCCTTCCGGGCGCACCATTAATTATTTAAAATATCAATAAAAAGTTGATTCTTACTCCTTTTGTTTTTATGAAAGGAGTTTTTAATTTATTTAAAATTTAATAAGTTACGTTGGTTTTCCCGCATGCGAAAAGCAGTAAAATCGGCCTGGTTGTCGAATTGAAAGTAAATATTATTATTTAAAACATTTTGAAAGGAGTTTCCCGGGCTTTTACCGTAAGAATGGCCGGGATAAACCAGCGTGGTTACCGGAATCTGCTTTTGCAGCATTTGTAAGCTTTGATACATTGCTTCCGCAGATCCGCCGGGACAATTGCACATGCCACAACCTTCGATGAAAAGAGTATCCCCGGTAAAAAGATTTTTTTCCACGAGAAAACAACTTCCTCCGGCGGTATGACCTGGCGTTACAAGAGCTTTGATGGGGCTGCTACCTAAAGGGATCACTTCATTATGCCGAAAGGTTACTAAATTCGGGCAAAGATAATTATAAAAATCAGCTTCTTTTTCCGAAATATAGACTTTGGATTGATATTTTTTTACTAAGGCCTCCACTAGATTAACATGGTCATAATGTGCGTGGGTTAGTAGAATAAAGTCAAGACCCCCGGAGGAGTCTTTGAGAGCGGAGTCGATTTTCGACAAATTCCAGGCGGGATCAATAATAGCAGTAGTTTTATCCGAATGATTCAGAAGGATGTAAGAATAATTGATAAAGCCGTGACCTGTTACTTTTAAAGGAAGAACATTAACGAGCTCTTGCATAAATAAGTCAACCTTTCCAAATTAATATTTATCAAAAAAGCACGTGATAAAAATCAGGTGCTTTTTTGTAAAATTGTTTAATTATTGATTTTCTTTATAATGAATAATAATTTGGCGGAGATTTAAAAGCCAAGCGATGATAATTATTAAGGAGCCGATAAAATATTCCGGTTTCGAAAAAATGCCAATTAAACCATTGTTGCTAAAATCAGTCATCATTTTTTGATAAACCGGGATGTAAAAGCTCAGCGCCATTAACCAAAAGCTTAAAAAGGCAATCCCTTTAGTAAGGAGAGATTCACCAGAATAGAGTTGGCCTAAGCCAGGAAAAATAGCAGACAAAACCGTGGCCACTCCCCCTCGGTGTTTCTGCATCTCAGTTGCTAAAAGATCCAGTTTGGCGTTAGTTAGATTATGATTAACCCCAGGAGGGTTTTCGGGTGTTTTTGGAATGTTGGGTTGGGGCTTTTGATTTTGCTGAATGCTCGGTTGCCCCGGCGGTATAGTATTTGTCTGGGGTATGGTATTGGTATTTTGGGTGGCAGCGGTCTCTTGCATGCCTTGTCTTAAGGGAACGATATGAGGTAAGGGTGCTGTTCCGGAAATGGGACTATTTGGTACCCCGGGATTAGGTTGGGGTTGGCTAGTGGTTTGCTGAAAATTTTGATTAAATCTGTTGGTATTTTGCTGAGAAAAATGTTGAGTAGTTTGATTTGGATTAATGTTAGGATTAGTATGATTATTAGAATTATATGTATTAGATCGATCTGTTTTAGGATAATTTTGATATTGATTATTATTGTGATTAAAATGATTAGTTGTTGATCCCGGTTTTGCTTGTTCTAATTGTGGGATATAATTTGTCCGGGCTGCTGGAGTTGGAGGAGTGTTTTGGGAATTTGGTTGCCGACTAGGTATATTTTGGGTATTATGCGGCGCTGAATTAGGATTATCAGCTTTAAAAGATAATTTTTTTAAATGAGCTTCAATATTCCTTAATTGAGCTCTCGCTTGTTCTGCTTCGGGACAATGTGGAAATTGTTCGATCAGACGACGGTATAAATTAACAGCTTCATTTAAGTTTTGATCAGTATAATGTAGTTCATAAGCTAATTTGTATAACACAACACTATCCATGGTAAACATCCCCCTAAAAAAATAAAAAATACAATTTTTTTTAAATTATACAAAAATTACATCATTTTCACGTTGAAAATTATTTTTGTACCATAGTTTATTCAACAAATTGACTAAATAATCCTTTTTATACACATAAAAAAATGAGAGGATTTTCAAAAAAATTTGAGAAAGTTTCTTTAAAAATTGGATAACCAAAAAGATAATTGATCCGCTAGGTTGTAAAAAAGTAATAATTCTGTTATAATATTTTACTGTAATGGGGCCCCGTAGCTCAGTGGATAGAGCAGCGGTTTCCTAAACCGTGTGTCGGATGTTCGACCCATCTCGGGGCCGCCAGAATAAGCTTTCAAGAAGGAGTTAGCCAAAATCGTGAAAAAGAATTTTTTATTGATTAGAAAAATATCGCTAGGTC
>JANQHU010000434.1 GCA_028282485.1 Bacillota bacterium | reverse complement strand
ATTTAAAGTCGGAAACTTTTCAATTAACCCTTGGTCAACTAGGTTCGAAATATGTAAGACATTAAAACCGCATAATTTCAAGAAAGCAGCAAAGTTATTTCGCCAAGCGGCTTCATAGTAAGTACAGTCGACGGCAATAGTTTTGACCCCTAATTCCCGTAGGTTATCAATAATCACAAGACTAGTCATCAAACAAGGAATCCCAGCCTGGTCTTCCATTTTTTGATTGCGAGTGCGTGCTTCTTCTTCAGAAGGCACCTGAGCCCAAGCAAAGGGGCTACCAACCTGAACTAGAAGATCACATCCGGCATCAGCTAAGCATTTGGCGGAAAGGTTTAATTCATTTTGAGTCTGGGCAATACTAGCTAGTTGGTAATCGAAATCTGGTAGAGGTAAAAAGGTTTGTTGGGTACGTACTTTTTCAAAACAGACTTCCGGAAATTCCGCCGGGCTGGGATCAAACCAGCCGGGGGAACTGATAAAACCGATGCTAGGATTATTTTTCATAATAATTCTCCTTTTTTGGAGTTGGTGATTTTGATCCAGTTACTTAAACTTTGTCCACTTAAGATTATTCTGCGCCTCAAGAAAGAAAAATATGCTTTTGGTAATTAATGGATTATGTGATTAGGCGAGTGATTCTCTTGCAATTCAAATATTTTATTTAGAGCTGTCCACTTGCTTTTTCCAAAAAAAGTCGTTAGAATGAATTGGAATAGAATAGATCGAGATAGTTAATTATTAACAGAAGAACTTGCAGTGTGGAGGAGAAGATGAGCGCAACAGCTAAGCATAATAAATTACCGGAATTACTAGCTCCAGCAGGAGATTTTACCGCTTTACGGGCGGCTTTGGCTGCCGGGGCGGATGCCATTTATGTGGGAGGGAAGCATTTTAGCGCCCGGCAGAATGCAATTAACTTTAAGGCGGCGGAGTTACAAGCCGCCACCGAATTGGTTCATCTGCAGGGTAAAAAAATCTACGTCACGGCTAATACTTTAGTTGCCGATACGGAATTGGCCCGGGCCGTCGATTATGTAGCGGAGCTTTATAATTATGGCGTTGATGCGGTAATTGTGCAGGATCTGGGTTTGATCCGGTTACTAAGAAAGTATTTACCGGACTTTCCGATTCACGCTAGTACCCAGATGACAGTACATAATCTAGAGGGACTACTCTTTTTAAAGTCTTTGGGAATTAAGCGAGTGGTTTTAGCCCGAGAATTACCGGAACGGGAAGTGGCTTTACTGGCCGCCGCCACTGAGATGGAATTAGAAGTTTTTAGCCACGGGGCCTTATGTATTAGTTATTCCGGCCAGTGTTTAATGAGTAGTATGATCGGGGGCCGAAGTGGCAACCGGGGGCACTGTGCCCAACCCTGCCGCATGGAATACCAATTAGTAAATGAAAAGGGGCAAGTGCTTACTCCACCAGGTGGGGGTAACCACTTACTCTCCCCCAAGGATCAGGCTTTAGCTGCTTTGCTTCCTAATCTCTGCCGAGCCGGAGTGGCTTCTTTGAAAATCGAAGGGCGCATGAAACGTCCGGAGTATGTTTATACGGTAGTCGGCATTTACCGTCGCTTGTTAGACCGTTATGCTCAAAATCCGGCAGGGTATCATACCCAAGAAGAGGATTTGCAAGATTTAGCCCAAGCTTTTAATCGGGGTTTTTCCAGTGGTTTTTTTGGCGGAAATCAAAATAGTAGGATTATGGGTTTTAATCGTCCTAATAATCGAGGTGTTTATTTGGGGCGGATTAGTCGAGTGGACCAGCAGTTGGGAGAAGTCACCCTCAAATTAGCGGGGGAATTGACCCTGGGGGATGAGATCGAAGTCTGGGTTAGTGATGGCGGCCGAGTCGCCACCGGGGTTAAAAAGCTGTTTCAAAAAAAACAAGAAGTGAATACGGCTGGGCCTGGTGAAGAAGTTAGCTTTCCTTGCCCGGGAAAAATTAAAGTCAAAGATCGGGTTTATAAAGTTTTTTCCCAAAAATTACAGCAAGAAGTGGCGGATCAGACTGATTCCCGCAGCCTGGATTTGAAAGTTCCCTGTTTTGCAAAAGTAACAGGGCAATTAAATGACTCCTTAAAATTAGTTTTAACGGATGACCGGGGAAACAAAGGAATGGGGGAGAGTCAGGTTCCTTTACAAGCAGCTCAGAAGCGTCCTTTAACTAAGGAAGTTTTAGAAGAACAGTTAGGGAGAATGGGCAATACTGCCTATAAATTAATTAAGATTGAGAGTCAGTTAGAGGAAAGTCTAATGCTTCCTTTAAGTGAATTAAACTTTGTACGGCGGATTGCTTTGGAGCAGTTAAATGAAGCTAGATTAGCTGTTTATCGGCGAAAACTGGTTGAGCTGTCGGGCTTAGTCTGTTTAGAAAAAGAAAGTGGTGCAAATAAAGAAGTCGAAAACCATTCCGGCAAGGTAATTAAAAATCAAATTAGTGTTTGGGTAGGGGATGTGGCTGGTTTGGCAGCAGCTCTTAAGGCCGGAGGCGATCTCTTTTATATCGGTGGCGAAGAACTAACTGGTTTTCGGTGGACCGAAGCAGCTTTAAAAGAAGCGTTGGCTCTCGTTCGCGCAAAGAATAAAAAGTTAGTATATGCTTTACCTCGTATAAATCGAATTAGTGAAGCAGAATGGCTCAAGGGATCCTATGATGCTGCCACTAACTTACCTTTTGACGGGATAATGATTTCTGAGTTAGGTAGTTACCATAAAATGCTACACGATAGCCTGCAACCCCTTTATATTAATTATCCGTTAAATCTTTTTAATCACCAAGCAATCTTCAGCTTGGATCAAGCAAGAGTGCAACAAGCAGCCCTTTCGCCAGAATTGGCTCTGAAACAAATGGGCAAGCTCCGCAAAAAAATCAAGCATTTACCCCTAGAAATCTTGGTTCAAGGACCTTTGGAGCTAATGCTGACTGAATACTGCCCTTTAAAGACTATCTTAGGCAACGAGAGTCAAGCCTGTCCGAAACATTGTCGTCAACAGGGCTACGCTTTGCGGGATCGGTTGCGTATGGATTTTCCCATCTATATGGATCAATTCTGCCGGATGCATTTATTAAATTGCGTGGACCACTGTTTATATGGGGAGCTAGGGCAACTATTTGAGGTAGGGAAACTGACTTGGCGCTTAGACCTGAGAATCTTTTCTTCCCGGGAAGTGGGAGTCTTTGTTGCGGCTTATCACCGAGCTTTGCAAGTTTTGACCGAAGGAAGAAAGCTTGTGGATGTTGATCAAACTATAGAAAGATTTAAAAAGATCACCAGACGGGGGATTACCAAGGGACATTATTATCGGGGTGTGGAATAAGAGGGAGCGAGGGATTTAAAAGTAATAATGCCTCGCTCCGTTTTTTTAAAAATGAAGTTTAGTTGGTGATTTTAGAGATTGGCTTCCTTTAAGGATCGAGATTCTCTAGTTCCCTGGTCTCCAAATCCAAGCGGCGATAGTAGCAGTTGCGGGCTTCCCCCTGTTGGTTTTTGGTATGACAGATGTTACATATACGAGGGCGAACCTTATAAACTAAGGAGTTTTGTTCGCAATTAACCAGTACTTCCAGGAGTTCGAAAGTTTCGCCGGAGCGTTCGCCTTTAATCCAGAGTTCGTTACGGGAAGTGGACCAAAAGACGGCAGTTCTTTTTTCAATGGCCCGTTGCAGCGCTGTTTGGTTAACATAAGCCACCAAGATGACTTCCTGGGTATCAATATTTTGCACTGCCACCGGAATTACATCAGGACAGGCGGCCGCTACTTTGGCGATTTTGGTAAAATCTAATTGTAGGGTAGTTCCTTCTTCAAGTTCCTTCATAGGTTCCTCCTCTAGTTTTTTTATTAATTATCAAATTCTTACCGAGTATTCCAGACTTTTTTCAGAAAGAGATAGGGAAAACGGGTATCAAACTTGTATTTTTTTGCCATATTAAAATACACCCGGCGTTTTTGGGAAAAACGCAGCCCTAAGGCCGTTAGAATAATTCGTTTTTCACCGGGAAAGGCCATAAGGTTTTTGATTTCCCGAACCTTCGGGGGCGTTGCGGCAGCAAATAATTGACTAATAGCTTGATGTTTTTTGGCATCTCGAGCAAATCCTTGCTGGGCAGCGGCTAAATGTTTCGCGGCCAGTTCCTTCATTCCGGCTAATTCGAAATTAATATATAATAATAAATTTTTATAGTCATTCTCTACTTCGTGATAGAGACTGGACTGACGAATTGCTCCTAAGGCTTCGGCGGCTAATTGGGGTTTATGGGCCGAAAGGGCCGCCTGAAACTGGAGGGTCGGATCGGGAATATCCTTTAGAAAAGTGATAAAACCGGTCTCGTCTCCTTTTAAATAGGTATAAACTCCTTTTAAATGCTTAGTGTGTTGGGTAATTTTTTGGGAACTGACTTTGCCAATAATGCGGGCCAGAAAGTTATCAATGGCTTTTTCGGCTAACTTTGGTTGTTTATTTTGGATGTGAAAAA
>JANQHU010000431.1 GCA_028282485.1 Bacillota bacterium | reverse complement strand
AGCGATGCCGCAGCCGTCAATTATAAAATAAGTGAAGACGAATTAGCCCTTCTAAACGGAATGCTCACTTGGGCTCAAAGTGGTGGTCCGGAAATGCCCCAGTTTGCCCCCAATGAACAACCCCAGCTAACTTATACCTTCCCTCCAGCTACTAAGGGAACTGCCCGGGAAGGGTTTATTGAGATTTACGGCCCGGGGGACTATGTCAACAAGTATTCCCGCCCTTTACCGCAAGATGATACTCAATTACTTACCGAATCTTTAGAGGCGAATACTCCTGGTATTTGGCAAGTAGTCTCCTATCAACGCAATTCCCATGGGGAAGCTGTGAGCGAAAAAAATATTTATTGGTTTGCCATCGGGCATGCCCTTCCGGCCGAAGCGGGAGCTCCCTTCTTAGGCACGGTTAGCCTGCCGGGTAAATACTTTTCTCTGGGGAGCGTCATTCCCCTGCATATTCATTTGTGGAATGACAGCCTAAGTGATAGTGAAATCACCTTCCGTGGGCCAGGGGAAAAAGCTACTTTAAACGTAGTTTCGGGACAATATCGTAAATTTAAAGAAGAGCTGACGCTACTTCAAAAAGGCAAGAAAACTTTGAAGTATGATTTTTACAGTTCTGACGGACATAAAATGGCTACCATCAAAAGACAAATTGAAGTAACCGCACCGGATCAGATCTTTTTAAATATTGCAAAAAACAGATCTTCAAAAACTACTGAGTTTAGTGGTAATTTAGAAGTTTACGCTATCAATCCGGGAAAACTACCAGCTCTTTGTGATTTACAACTGATTCATAATGGTCAGGTCCTCTGGGAAGATTCTCGGGATATCATCCTCCAAGGGAGTCAAATAATGAAGGAAAAGATCAAGTTTCCCCTTCCCCAAAATATTAAAGGAAAACTAATTTTAACGGCTGATCTAACTTTAAAAACCGGTTCTCCACTAGCCCAAACTTGGTTAGAAATTTAAATTTTGACAGTTAATAAATAATTTTGATGAAGAAGGTAAATTATAAATGAAGTAGAATTAAAATAATAATTAAAATACTTTAATAGTTCAAAGGGAGGAGCGTAACAGAAAATGTTAGAAATTGTCGGAGTAATTGCAATCGCTTTTTTGATATGGTACTTTCTCGAAAATAATAAATAACTTTGCTAATACAGGTTTAAAACCTGTATTTTTCTACACTGAAAAAAGGATTTCTTAAAAAAAATGTCAGAACTAAAGAATTTTTATACTATAATTTATAAAGAGTTGGTAGAACTCTACTCTAGTAAATCTTGGATCTTAATTATTTTACTTCCTCTTTTTATTGCTTTCATTTTTAATGTAATCTATAATGAAACGAAACAGCCCCAATTAAAAATTGGTTACTTAAAAAACTTAAAACCAGAAATGCAGTTGGTGCTAAAAAATGCTCCATTAAAGAGAGTCCCTTATCAGAGGCTCTCCACGGCTAAAAGAGCTTTATTACAAAAAAAGATTGATGGGGTGATCTATAATAGTCAGGCGGAAAACCAATTTACCTTACTGGTAGATAAAGCTGATTTAAAAGCGGCTACCTTACTAGCCGATAATCTTAATGTCGCTTTACTACAAACTTATGCTACTAAAAAAGTTCCTTTTCTTCAACTAGAATATCTCCATCAGGAATTACCGGTACGGTGGGCCTCTTTTCCCATCTGGCTCTTACAAATAATTCTAACTATCTGCCTTTTACAGACTGCGGCTGCTATTGCTGACGAAAAAGAACGGCAGACCCTCCATGCTTTATTAGTCACCCCCCTTTCTCATTTATCCTATTTATTAGCTAAGCTGGTTTGGGTTTTATTAATTAGCAATGCGGCGATCTTTTTAGCCATTTATCTGACCAAAGCTCCCCTTAATTTGGGGCAGATAGCTCTGTATAGCAGTTTAGGGGCATTCTTATATACTTCTCTAGCACTAATGATCGGGCTTTTTACCCCCAATGCACTCTTTGCCCGGACTTTAGCAACTTTCCTATACTTAGTATCGGCACTCCCCCTGATGGTGCGAGAATTAGATTTTGCTGGCAAAAATTTATTAAAGATTTTTCCTTCGTATTTAATAGTTCGTCATCTGGAAACCACCCTTTTGCCCCGGCCCATAACCCCGGAGGTCTTCCGGGAGATGGGGTTGTTATTAGTAGGGAGTATCGGTATCATGGCGACTAATTATTTTATATTAAAGAATAAAACAGATTTTTAGGGTGAATTTAAATTGTCAAAAGAAGAAAATATGCTAATAGTGGCCGGTCTTTCGAAACGTTTTGGTACCAAAACGGTAGTTGATAACCTTTCTTTTACTTTAAAAAAAGGGTTAACGCTAGGAGTACTCGGCCCCAATGGTGCCGGAAAGACTACGACTATTCGCATGCTCATGGGCCTTTCAAAACCAACCTCCGGCAAGGCTACGATCCTTGGTTATGATTTACAAAAAGAGCTGAAAAAGATTCACTCCCAAATCGGAGTGGTTTTTGAAAAGCCCAATCTTTTTGAAAATCTTTCTGGTTATCAAAATTTAGTCATTTTTTGCCGACTCTATAAGCAATCGGAACAGAAAATTAACCCCTTTTTAGAAAGAATGGATTTACAAAAAAGAGCCCACGATCCGGTCAAGACCTATTCCAAAGGAATGCGACAACGGATCCTGATTATTAGGGCCTTACTTCACCAGCCACAGCTGCTTTTTTTAGACGAACCATGCTCCGGTCTCGATCCCATTTCCAGCCGGGTAATTCGGGATTATCTTTTAGAATTAAAAAAAGAAGGTATTACCATTTTATTAACTAGCCACGATATGGCTGAAGTAGATGAGCTTTGTGACTTTATCGCTTTTATGAAAAACGGAAAACTGGTTACTTTAAATACGCCGCAGCAATTG
>JANQHU010000419.1 GCA_028282485.1 Bacillota bacterium | reverse complement strand
AATTTTTGAGTCTTGCAGAGCATTCATTAGATCCTGAGTGCTTAATAGGAGAGAATGCTTTTTATCAGGGGCATATTGATTAGGATTATACGGGTTGATAATTTTATAAAGTTGATTAAAAGGAGAGAGGCGAGGCTGGTTGCTGGCAACTAGCTTTTCATTATACTCCTGGATTAACTTTTGGTCGTCTTGATTTGAAATATCAATTGGCATAACCTGATAGTTGTGGTGAGCTTTTAAATTATAATTATCTAATTGTGTCGGTTGATCATAATTAACAATATTTATAAAGATGACGTTTTCTTTATTTTGAAAAGAGTTGTTTAGTTTTGCTGCAGTGAGTTTTTGTTCGTTTAGTCTTTCGTCGGGGGAATTTAACAGTTTTAAATATTCAACTTGTTTAAAAGGGATATTATTTAAAAAGGCAAAGACATAGCCGACATAACTACTGTTATTTAATAAATGGTAAGCTTTTTCGAGGGGAGAAGCCTCAGGCGGAATCGGTTTTTTAATTTTAAAACTAAATCCTTTTTTATTTTTGTCAAAGAGAGTGACCTTGCCGGTGGCTTCATTAAAATTTTGTAAGAGATATTGGGCATAGGCCTGCTCTAAAACGAGTATTAATTCATTTTTAGTTCGGACCGACCGGGAAGGATGATTGGATTGTTTAATCAGATCTTTTCTTTTCACCGAAATGGATTGGTTACTGACAACGATTTGGTAATTTCCGTCCTGATCTTCTGAAACCAGTTTAGAAAGCTTGTCTGGGTTAAGATGGAGGAGGGCATTCATCGCACTAATAAGATAACAATCAGCGGTTTTACCTTGTTTCATTTCCAAATATTCCGGTTGTTCCCTTAAAGAAGGTTTTGCTATTTGAGCCATTAGGGTGGCAATACTTAATTTTCGTTTAGCCACCTTTAACATATCGGTTAGTTGGACCGGAACCCAGGTTTGGCTGGGAATATCTTGGTCATTAACTTTAAGGGGATGGTGTCCTCTATCATTCTTGACATAGTAGTCACCCGAAGGGTTTTTTTTAATTTCAAACCATACTTTGTTTTCTATATCTTTTCTTAAAAGGTAATCCAAAAATAGATTCCTAGGATCGCCAATACCGTAATAAAAATGGTTTCTAGGAGTATCGGAGTTTGTTTTTTTACTTAATAAATTGTTGATTGCGCTGAACATTTTTAGGTTACCTTTCTATCGAGGCGTTTTGATAGGCGTGTTTAGTTTCTAATTAGCTTTAATTATTCGTTTTTTAAGTCATCATATCCAGTGGTTTTTTATTAGCAGTGTTCGTCTCTTTCTCCTCTGTAGACATTTTAGGTTGCTGTTTTTTGAAAAGATTTTGGAATACTTCGCAAAAGGTAGCTGGTTCTTTAGTAGGTACCTGAATAATAGTAATTTTAGAGGCCGCCAGTGCCTGCTCGAGGTACGTCATGTTAAATATTTTAGATGAAGCTTCCTCATCAGGATTATAGGAGGCAGTATTAGACGGGTTGATAAAGCGATAGAGATTATTAAAATTATCGATTGGAGGCAGATTCTTTGCTACGAGCTTGGCATTATATTCTCTGAGTAAGTTTTGATCCGCTTCATTAGTGCCATCCATAGGTACAACTTGATAGGAGTGGTGTTTATTTAATTTAAAAAAATCTAATTGACGTTTTTCAACTGTGTTATGAAGAGCAGAACCATTATTTTTATTAATATCAAAAAAAGTAACCACATTTTTTTTATTTAAATAGGCATTCAGATTTTGGATGTCGATAAAACGGTAATTTTTAACATGGCGAAAAGAAATGTTATTCAAAAAAGCAAAAACATATCCGGCATGATTAGGTTTATCTAGTAAATAATAAGCTTTTGCGGTATTATTGGAAGTAGCATTATCGTTAGGTTTAGAGAATTTCAACTTATGTTTTTTGTTATTTTTATCAGTGAGAATAATCTCATTGGTGGTTTCATTATAGTTTTTGAAGAGATATTGAGCAAAAGCATTCTCTATAATGGAAACCAATTCATTATTCGAGCTTACCGGTATCAATGAATGGTTGTACTGCTTAACTACTTCTTTCAGGCTTACCGTAAATGTTTGATTACCTAAGATTACTTGATAAATCCCATTAGGTTTTTCGGCAACAAATTTGGAAAGATTACCAGGTTGAAGTCGGTGGAGGGCGTTGAGGGCAGATAAAAAATAACAATCATTAATATCGCCTTGCCCAATTTTTATATTTTTTTGCCTGTCTGTAAACGCATTATTTTTTTGAATGAGTCCTTCGATTAACATCGAAGCGGGAATTTGATACTTAGTTATTTTTACTACATCACCTTCGTGAACTTGGGCATTAGCTTGGGGTGGTATGTTCCCTTTATTAAGTTTAATGGGCTCGTCACTCATATTTTGCAATAAATATTTTGTTTGGCCGACAGGATCTTGAACGTCTTCCAATATAGCGCATAATTGATTTTGCTTAGGGCGTGACTCTAATACACCATCTATAGGAGGAGCTGTATTATCGGCAACTCCCACAAAGTATCGCCCCTCAAAACTAATATTTTTAGTAGGCGGCATTTTAAATGGCATTTTGATTTGCATTACTTCCTACACCTCAATAATCTTTTAATTAAATCATATATAACATATTTTAACATATTTTTACAATATATCAAGTGTTAAAATTATATATAACTTAATTATTCTTCCTTAAAGGAGATTCAGCCGCAGTTGTTCATTCAGTTCATTATTTAATTCTCCACCGAGGAATTTTTAGATTGGGGCTTCTTAAAAAGATTTCTGAGTAAAGCACAAAGGGTAGGTGGTTCCTCAGTAGGCACTTGATGAATGGAAAATGCTGAGGCCATTAGTGCGTCGGCAAGCATTTGGTCATTAAAAATTTTGGAAGTACCTTTGTGCTCAGGACTGTAAGTGGTAGTATTACGAGGGTTGATAAAGCGATAAAGATTATGAAAATTTGTGATGGGGGGCTGACCTTTAGTGGTTAGCTTTTCGTTATACTCCTGGAGTAAATTCTGGTCGGCTAAATTATTTTGATCCATTGTGACTACTTGGTAGGATTGGTTTTTTTCTAAGTTATAACTATTTAATAACTGAGTTTCTTTCATTTTTTGCATCGTTGCAATGGGTTTATCTTGAATACTAAAGAAATTAACGACATTTTTTTTGTCGAAATATCCTTTTAGTTCGGCTGGGGAGTAGCCAAAAAAATCAGCGTTTTTTACATGATTAAACGGAATGTTATTTAAAAAAGCGAAAACATAGCCAGTGGGATGCTCTTGATTTAGTAATTGATAATTTAGTTTTTCATTAGTAGCAGTAAATGGAGCAAAAGGATTGTTAGCGCTAAATTTGAATTCTTGGTTATTTTTATCCTTTAAAACGATCTCTCTGGTATTTTGCTTATAGTTAGTTAAGAGATAATGATTGAAAGCATCCTCTAAAAGGGGAATTAATTCATTATTCGAGCTTGCCGGCCTTAAAGACTGATCGTATTGTTGAGTTACCGTTTTGCGGTTTACCGTAAACGCTTGGTTGCCTAAAATTACTTGATACAGACCACCAGGCTTTTCGGAGACCAATTTGGAAAGTTTCTGAGGATTAAGTCGATGGAGAGCATTAAGAGCACATAAAAAAGCACTATCATTAATAGGACCTTGCTCAATTTTTAAATCTGGTGGCCCCTCTGCAGCTAAATTATTTTTTTGAGTGAGTCCTTCGATTAATGTTGAAGCGGGAATTCAACAATGGGAGATTTCCACAGTATCACCCTGGTGGACTTGGATTTTATCTGGGGGGAGGATTACATTTTTATTATTACGTATAATGGGCTCGAGGGCCTTACCCACATTTTTTACAAAATAGTCTTTTTGGCCTTCGGAATTGTTAACGTCTTCCAATATGGCATACAAGTCGTTAGTTCTCCCAGTTGTCACATTTAGTTTACGATCTATAAGAGAATTATTTTTGCTGGCAGGACCGATAAAGTATTTTCCCTTAAAATTTTGTTGAATGTTCATTGCTACAGACACCTCTTTATTAGTTTAAAATTAAATTACATACCCCATATTTTAACATATTTTTTTGATATTTCAAGTCTTAAATAATGTGGTTAGTTTAATTATAGTTCATTTTAAAGAGCAAGCACCAGTTGTTCTCTTGGCCCATATACTATAAAAGCATTAGGGCTGATTTTTTTGTTGTTTTAGATGAGAATTAATTAATGGAATTTCAGTAATTAAAAAAAGGAGGAAGATTGCAGATGGCAGACAGGGTTATGGAGCTGAACCAGCTTCCCGAGGGAGCTTCAGGGGAGATCGTTTCTTTAAATAGTGTCGGTTCGGTGCGCAATCGTATGTTGGACCTGGGGCTGGTCCCGCAGACGCTAGTGACGGCGGTTCATCGGAGCCCTTTAGGGGACCCGGTAGCTTTTTTGGTGCGGGGCACGGTGATTGCCTTACGTGCGGAAGAAAGCCAACAAGTTTTAGTGAAATTAATTGCTGATGAGAAGGGAGAAGCAAACCATGGGTCTAACCAATCAGTCGACCGGGTTGATGGCCTTTTTAAATGATTTGCAACAAGAAGCATACCAGAAAGCGGAAGGATTAGTTGCTTTAGCTGGCAATCCCAATACCGGAAAAAGTACTCTCTTTAACGCTTTAACCGGGCTGCGGCAGCATACGGGAAACTGGCCGGGCAAGACAGTGACTCTGGCGCAGGGAATTGTGGATTGCCAGGGTAAGAAGCTGATGGCCGTAGATTTACCGGGGACTTACTCTTTATTAGCGAACTCCGTTGACGAACAGGTGGCCCGCGATTTTCTGTACTTGGCCAAACCAGCGGTGACCATCGTGGTAGTGGATGCTACTTGTTTGGAACGAAATCTGAATTTATTATTACAGATTTTAGAGTTAACCCCTAGGGTAATTCTTTGTTTAAATCTGGTTGATGAAGTAACTAAAAAAGGGCTACAGGTGGATAAGGCTAAATTAGCCGAACTCTTAGGAATTCCCGTCGTAGCTACTATTGCCAGAGAAAATCAGGGGGTTTTAGAGCTGAAAGAGACTATTCGCCAGGCTCTTGACGGGAAAATAAAGTTTAATTATCAATGTAAAAGTTATAGCCCGGAGATTGAAGAGGCCATCCAGCAGCTGGAAGAGATCCTGAAATCCCAGTTGCCGGAAGATCTGAACACCCGGTGGTTGGCCTTACGGCTCCTGGAGGGAGAAGAATCCCTGTTAACTGCGAATGGAGGTAGATCTGAATGAACATAGATAATGGGAAGCAGCAGCTGATTTTAGGGGAAGCAGCTAAAATTAGGCAGGGCTTGTCCGGCAAGCTGCGGGACCAGATTGCCACAACAGTCTACCAAGAAGTAGAGGAGATCACTCAGCAAGTAGTAACTAAAGAAAGGCCTCAAAAAGACTGGGACCGCCTCTTTGACCGCTGGGTAACTTCCAAACTGCTGGGTTATCCGTTGATGTTAGCTTTGCTGAGTCTGGTCTTTTGGTTAACCATTACCGGGGCTAATTATCCTTCGGCGTGGCTAGCTAAAATGTTTTTTGGATTTCAAGAGGTTTTAAGCGGCTGGTTTCGGAGTGTGGGGAGCCCGGAGTGGTTACATGGCTTTCTGGTTTTAGGGGTCTACCGTTCCTTGGCTTGGGTAGTCTCGGTAATGCTGCCCCCGATGGCCATCTTTTTTCCCCTGTTTACCTTCTTGGAGGATTTAGGTTATTTACCCCGGGTGGCTTTTAATATGGATCGCTTATTTAAGAAGGCAGGGGCCCACGGCAAACAGGTCTTAACCATGTGTATGGGTTTTGGTTGCAATGCCGCCGGAGTCATTGCTTGCCGCATCATTGAGTCGCCCCGGGAAAAGCTGATTGCCATCTTGACCAATAATTTTGTCCCTTGTAACGGACGTTTTCCCACTCTTTTTGCCATGGCGGCGGTCTTTATGGGAGCTTTGGTAGTCGGCTATAATAGTGCCATGGGGGCTTTTTTAGTAGCGGGAATTGTTTTATTAGGAATTATTATTACCTTGTTAGTCTCCTGGGGCTTATCGAAAACCCTGTTAAAAGGGGAGCCTTCTAACTTTACTTTAGAATTACCTTCTTACCGAGTCCCGAAAGTAGGGAGCTTGATTATTCGTTCCGTTTTGGACCGCACCCTCTTTGTCTTAATGCGGGCCGTCATTGTAGCAGCGCCCGCCGGGGGAATTGTATGGATCATGGCCAATATTGGAATTGGTGATCAAAGTTTATTAGCTCATATTGCGGGATTTTTGGATGGTTTTGGCAGGCTAATTGGATTGGACGGTTATATTCTCCTGGCGTTTCTGTTGGGATTGCCGGCCAATGAGATTGTGGTCCCCATTTTGATCATGAGTTATTTAGCCGGAGGTTCCTTAATGGAATTAGATAGCCTGGCGGCTTTACAAAGATTACTCTTGGATAATGGTTGGACTCCTCTAACTGCTTTAAACATGATGTTATTCTCTTTACTCCACTTTCCTTGCGCGACCACCTTATTAACAATTCGCAAAGAGACTAAAAGTACCAAATGGACCTTATTAGCAGCAATAATTCCCACAGTGATTGCAATTGTCGTCTGTTTTCTGGTAGCTACGGTAGCGAGGCTCTGGGGTTAGTTTTTGGCAAGATAATTATCGGGTATTTTAAAAAGGCCAATGAAAGGCCTTTTTTTATAGGAGTTACCACTATTGTTATTAATTGGTTTGCAATAATTATTTTTAAGGGTTATGATAATACCAGGGGAGGGATAAAATTCAATGAGTGCTATCTTTGAAAGGCGAAGTATTCGGAAGTTTACTAATCAAGGGGTGGCCGATGAAAAAATCCAAAAATTGTTGGAGGCGGCTATGGCGGCTCCTTCTGCTGGTAATCAACAGCCGTGGCATTTCCTTGTTTTAAAAGAGCGAGGGACTCTAACCCAGATTACCACCATTCATCCTCATGCCATGATGCTCCGCGAAGCCCCGGGGGCGATTCTGATCTGTGGAGATCCCACTTTAGAAAAACATCAGGGTTACTGGATTCAAGATTGTGCAGCAGCCACGGAAAATTTATTGTTAGAAGCGGTTGAATTAGGTTTAGGAGCGGTGTGGCTGGGAATCTACCCCCGAGAAGATCGGGTTCAAGGGATTCGGCAACTTTTAGGGATTCCCCCAGAGGTAATTCCTTTTTCGTTAATTGCTTTTGGTTATCCTAATGAGAAAAAAGAACCACCTTTTCGTTTTAAGGCCGAAAGAGTTCATTATGATAAATGGTAGCGAGAAGCGAGTAACTGCTCAAAATAAATTAAAAATTAGGAGGTAGGTTAGTAATGGCATGCTACAATATTGTGGGGATTTTAGTTAATCACCGTACCCAAAAAGCCGAAGAGGTTCAGAAAATTTTGACCAAGTATGGTTGTTTGATCAAAATGCGCCTAGGGCTGCATGAGGCTGGTAATGTTTGCTCTGAGGAAGGTTTAATCATGTTACAGTTATGTGGCCAAAAAGAAGAAGTTTCTAAATTTGTGGCAGAATTAAATGAAATTAAGGGAGTAACTGCCAAATTAATGGAAATTTGTTCTTAAGGGGAGGTAGTTACCATGTTACCAGAGGGAGAACTCGCCATAGATTTTTGTTTAAAAGATGCCAAGGAGCAAGAAGTTTGCCTGAATCAGTTACGGGGTCAAAAAGTCGTCTTGTATTTTTATCCCCGGGCTAATACGCCGGGATGTACCAAGGAAGCCGAAGGATTTCGGGATATTTATGAAGTGCTGCAGCAACAAAAGGTAGCAGTGGTGGGGATTAGTCCGGACAAGCCCGCTACTTTGCAGAAGTTTCGGGAAACATATCAGTTACCCTTTCAGTTATTAAGCGATCCCGACCACCAGGTGCCAGAGAGTTACGGGGCTTGGGGGGAGAAAAAGATGTGCGGCAAGATCTCTTACGGGATTTTACGCAGTACTTTTGTAATTGATGAGGCAGGTGTAGTACGCAAAGTCTTTCCCAAAGTATCTCCGGCCAAGCACGGTACCGAGGTTCTAGAGGCCTTACAGGCATTATAAAGTAACAATTCTCAATCTAACCGAAAAGCAATAATTCCTTTCTTACCTCTTGTGAAAGGAGTTATTGCTTTTTTAATTTATTTTTTAAGAAGAGTTTTTAGAGTTTTCCTAAATTATGACTAATTTCTTCGGCCGGCAGACCTAACTGGGCTAAGGCTTTTTGAATAGGCTCATAATTAAGGTCGTGAAATAAAAAATATTCTTTAGCATAAGGCCGCCATTTGGTTACGTCTTGCATAAAGGCCGGGGTGCTGTGATCCCCATCTAAAAAAATAAGAGAAGCATCCCGGGGTGGCACTGCAAAAGAGAAGCCCTTAATGATCTCCACCTGGGGATAGGGCTCTAAGCGGGACCTGGTGATGGCTTCATTACCGGTTCCCGTGGGCCAGTCGGGATGCTGATCAATAAATTGCTCAAAAGGATCGATGACCACGAGCCCCTGGGGTTTCTTAGTTTCGGTCAGATATTCGGCTATGCAAGAGGAAGTCCCCCCCCGATAACAGCCGATCTCAATGATGGGCAGATCCGTTTGGAGTAAATCAATATACTGCAAGATGGTTAAAAGATTATCCACATTGATCATTTCCGTATCAATTTTACTGCTGATTAATGCTAGTTTTTCCTGGGTTGTCATATCCAAAAACCGCCTTTTTGATTATCTTATGCAAAAAGCTTTTGAGAAGAAATGAGTAAAAAGCATTTTAGCAAAAAGCAGGAATGATAGACAAGAATAGGTTTATATACATATTTAAGGTCTAACAAAATTTAATCCAAGAGGGGAGGCAGTTTATCAACTAAATGGAAAAAAGTAGACTTTTTTTACAAAGATTTAAGCAGGAGTTATCTCATTTGTTTAAAATTAGAAATAATTACCAAAAAGAATTATTTCAGAATCAATTAGTTTCAATTATTACTCCGACGAAGAAGCCTTCCTACTTAGTTAATATTTTTTCTAACTATCGTAAACAGACTTATCAAAATAAAGAGCTAATCATTATCTTAAATAATAATACTTTAAATTACGAAAAATGGGTTAGTTATAGTCAGCAATTTTCTAATGTCCGAATTTATCAATTAGACGAAACGGCTACTTTGGGAGAATGTTTAAATTATGGAATTTCTCAGTCCCAGGGAGCCTATGTCGCTAAATTTGATGACGATGATTATTACGGACCTAATTATTTAAGAGATGCAGGAGCCCATTTTTTAGTTTCCCAGGCAGCAATTATTTGCAAAGCAGTCTATTTTGTTTTTTTTGAGAGGCTACAACAAGTATACTACGATAATCGTTCGGCTGCTTTTGCATATGTTTCCTGGGGAGCCGGTGGTACTCAAGTTATTAAAAAAGAAGTCTTTGCAGGTATTGGGTATCCCCAAGTTGATTGCGGTGAAGACCAACTTTTTTTAAGTGAATGTTATCAAAAAGGGCTCAAATTATATTCCGGTGATCCCTTTAATTACGGATATTTGCGGCATGTTAATGAGCAAGATCAAACTTGGCAAATCAAGGACCAAAGTTATGTTAATCAATTAAATTTTCTGGCCGATACTCCGAACTATAAAGCCTTTATCCGGGTTTAATTATCAAAAAAGGGAACTTCAAGGGGCGCTAAAGCCCCTTCCTCTTTGAAAATTAGAGAGCATAGACCTGCATGATCCAGGTGAACATGGCTAGGTTTGATTGAGAAGTCCCATTGGGTTGGGGATCATTAGTAACAATTGAGGTTAGGGTTAAAAGATCACACGGAGTTAGACAAAAGCGCGAGACATAGGTGGAGACATTGCGCCAGGTTAAGGGAGCCGGAATAAAGGAATTACTGCCCACGGGAAATTGGAGACAATTGTTGATGGCCAGGCGCATTTCGTATTGATCGTCGGCGGCATGGCTGATAACAACTAAGTATTCTCCCGGCGGAATATTGGAGGCATTAAAGGTAGTTTCATTTGTCTTCCAACCCCGAACGAAAGTATGGGTTTCCCCGTTTTGGGGATCCTGAACTACCGGATGGGCCCAAAGATATTGGGGCGTTTCCAAATCATAAACCGTTGGGGACGTGTCGTCAACTAGGTTTCCTAACCAGTTTAAATCGGGCCAAAATTCATAGGGTTGTTCCAGAGCGGTAGGGATTGAAAATCCCGGTTCATTAAGCCATAGAGGCGTGTCAGCAGAGCAAACACAGGGGATACTTGCATAAATTGCTTGAGGTCGGACCATTTTTTTATCTCCTTTTTGGGTATTTTTCTATACTATAATATGAAAAAAGTTTTTGATTGCGCGTATTAAATCAGCAGTAAAAGAAAGAGAGGTTGGGAGAGCTGTGGAAAAAATTGTTAAAGATTATTTGGAATTTAATATTACTAAT
>JANQHU010000412.1 GCA_028282485.1 Bacillota bacterium | reverse complement strand
CGCGGCAAGCCATAGTAAGCCTCTAAACCATTGGTGGCTGTATCGGCCTTTTGATCGGTAGTCAGCTTTTCTTTTAGCATTTTTAAACCTCCCTCAATTAATTTTGAGATTAAAAATTAAAATAAAATTTAGAAGTTATTGTTTTAATTAATTAACTTGGAGCTGGGAAAGAGTAATTCTTTTCCCTTTAAAAGAAAAGCGCGAACTACTTTATCAATACTAAAATGCTTCAAAATATGATGTTGTAATTTTGCAATTATCTTTTGCCGCTCCGCCTCATGTTCCAGGTAATAATATACTTTTTGCACTAAGTCTTCTTGGTTACTATAAGTTACTAAAAGGTGATCAAAGGGCTCTAAAAGACTGCTGCCGTATTCTTTGATTAACAGATCGTTTACTAGAAAAAAGCCCCCAAAAGCCAAGCCGTAAAGTAAGTCCGGTTGCATATAAGAATGATTATTAATCCTGCCGCCGATATATATATTGATCCGATTATCTAAAACCATTTTTCGATAGTGGCTGAGATCATCTAAGTAATCAAAATAGCCGGCATAAGACTTCTGCAGAGCGGGGTCTTTCTCCCAGCCTTCTCCGTATATTTTTAAATTATCATCTTTAAACTCATTCAAAAGCCATTTGATTTGAATTTGTTTAATTAAAGCCGGTTCTACCTCACGGCGAAAGATTTCGGCAATCATTTTGGTTATTCTGGGGACTGAGCTGAGTTCATAACGGGCTAGTTTAGTGGCAATCAATTGCTGGTAAACCAAAAGATCTGGTTTACTAAAATTATGGCTAAAGTAGGTGGTGTAGGAATCGAAATAAAGGGAGCTGAGTAGTTCTCTAAAGACTTCAATGTTTACATCCACTTTAAAGGGTTTTTGGCTAGATAATCTTAAAGCGGTTTTACGAATAATTGCCTCCAGATCACCCAAATCCTCCATAATCCCCAGGGCATTTTTCGGCTGCACCGGAGCTAAGTCCACTTCACTTAAATCAATCGGTAAATTAATTAGTTCAAGTTCTTCCCTGGCTACCCCCTGCTGGGCCAGTAGATCAAGATTCTGGGGATTGCCACTAATAAAGGCTCTTTGTTTGAACCCAACCGCACTTTGCTTATACCGTCCCACTAATTGTTTGACAAATATCAACCAGCTAATTATCGGTAACTCTATTTGATTATATGTTTCTAATTCTTCCTTGATCCCAAAAAAGTGGACTACCAAATCTGGTTGAAACTCCATTAAAAGCTTAGCATCGGTGTATCTGGTAAATTTAAAATAAGGGGAATCCTCTTTATATAATAAACAAGTGTAACCTTTTTGAGTCAATACATTTTGCAATATCTTGGCATAATGAAATAAATGCTCATTATAAATGCTGGTTACCAGTAAAATTTTTTGCAACTCATTATTCTTACTATGAGGATAATTCTTTTTTACTTCTTGCAACCTGCTATGATAAGTTTCATCCTTGATAATTTTGGTATTATTTAAAATATTCTTCATACGGTCGAGATTCAGACCATACAAGACATTGGGTAGGGGGACATATTCATCCAAAAAGAAGGATTCTAAATCTTCCTCATTAGCGCCAATCAAAAAATGGAGATTATGCCAACCCCCTAACTGATTAAAGTTATACATCTGAAGCACTAGTTGCCAATTACTGATACTCTCTTCCACCACAAAAACCGGGATGGCCCCTTTCCGCTTTCGGTATTGCCGGGAGTCCACATCCGTAAAAACTTCTTCAAGATGTTTAAAAATGTTAATATTATCAGGATTATTAATTAACAAGGCATCATCATCTTCGAGGCCTAAATTCAAATCTTTTAAACTTTCCAAATCCAATACCTGAATTATTCTATTGGTATCACAATGATAAATAAACTCCCGGTTCAAAAAGTAGCAAATCTTAAAGCCAACCTGCTTATACTCTTGATAATCATTACCATCAGCGGCAAAGTATTGGCAGTTAGCTTCATAGGTTATCTCATATTTAGTTTTTTCAATTTTATTAAGCAGGTTTGTCAGCCAGGTTTCTTCTGGTGGCTTTAAATTCATGTTTTCTTTCAATTTACGATATTCACCAATAGCTTCATGATAAAGCCCTAAAACGGCTAAAGCTTCAATTCGGAGCATTAAAAGTAACTTTTTGGGCTTTAAGTTCTCATAAAAACTAGTAACATAATTATTGACCAAAACAAAGTCTTTGGTTTGATAACAATACTTGATCAATAATTTTTGGCAATAAGTCTTCTGGTAATTGACACTAAAAGCCTTTTCCAAATAAGCAAGGGCCTTTGCGGTATTTCCCATCTGCTGATAAAGCTTGCCCAGCATCAAATAAGCCGCTTTTACTGGTTTTTCGGTAGCCACGATCTCTTCAAAGATTTTAATAGCTTCGCTGATATTCCCTTTTTGAAAAAATAACAAACCATACAAATATCGATATTCATTACGGGTAGACTCTTTTTTGGCTTTACTGAAAAGCGCTTTGAGCTGCCTTTCGACTTTGTCCAGCTCCTGCCCTTTTCTAATTTGGGCTTCCAATTTTCTGTTTTTCGTTTCCATGCCGCATTTCCCCCGTTATTTGATAATCTTGCACCACTTTTCCCATTTTATGCAAATAACTTTTTGTCTCCGTTAAAATATCTAGCCAGCCCACTAACTTTAAATCGTATACTTCTTTTGTGGTTATTTCTCCTAGGGCATCGATTTTAATTTGTGTAGCCGGCATTCGAGTAGCCTTCAATTCTTTAAGTAAAATTTCGTACTCTTTGTAATTTAAGACCGCTGCAAAATCTAGAATGATTGGATTTAAAATATTTTCCCATTCATAAAAATCAAACTCTAATACAAAGTTTTGCTTACGTAGATTCTGAATTCTTTCTAACAAATTATTTATTTTAGGAACTGCTTCGTTCACCAAAGTGGCAATTTGCTCCGGAATCTTAAGCACCCTTCGGTTACATTTAGCTAATTCTTGCAGCCCCCCATCATAACATTTTTTAATTTTTTCCCCTATCTGCCGCTCTTGTTGACAATACGTTTCAATAACCTCTTTTAGCAGACGATTCTCGGCCCCTTTAATGGGAATACCGCCTTCGGTAGCATTTAAAACAACTATTTTATCCTGAAATTCATTTTCAATTAGTTTTTCAAACCAAATCCGAAAGTGGTTTAACTCAAAGTCAGTTACAATATCTTCGCCATGAAGATCCTTCGTTAAAATGGCTCCTACAGGTAACTCAATTTCCTCTGTTAAATACTGTTGGGCCGAGGCTATCATTCCTTCAGCATAACGTTTATTACCAGTATAAGCCAAATCTTGACCAATTAAAATTATCGGATTACAACCCAGCTTAAAAGCAAAATCTAGTGCTACGTGGGCTACCGAAAAACCACTACGAATAGTTCCAAATTCATAACCACCACTTTGATGCACAAATAGTTCTGAAAACTTTTCGGCATCAATGGTCATATGCATGCGCCTACCGGGATAATGACTAACAACGCCGTGGTAAAGCCGATTACTATAAATCAAGCAAACGTCTTCTAAATCAAGATCATTATAAATCTCTGCATTTTGCTCACTGTCATCAAAAGCAACCAAAAAATGGGGTAAAACCTGGTTGCGATGCATCCCCCGAATACTGGAACCAGCACCAATAACTACTGCATTCTCTTTAATAGCCGGGACTAAGTGAATATTTTTTTCTAAGGAGGGACCACCAGCAGCAATAATGGCCGGTACCTCTCGAAATTGGTTAAAAAGATGTCGTACTCCGGGTGACTCAATCATAAAAGATAAATTCTTGATCGCATTTTCCAGCCAGTGTTCTTCAAAGGCATTTGTAGTTGCTAAATTAACCCGTGAGTTGCGTATGGCTTCCCCAAATTCTTTCTTCATATTCTCAATATCTGTGGCAAAAAGCTTTTGATAAGCTGGTAAAACCTCAAATCGAATATTAATTATTTTATGTCCTAAAAAATGATTCATCAATTTAATGTTTTGCTTGTGTTCCATACTAGATATTAAAAAAAACTGGGGATTACTTAAAATCTCTGCTAGATCCCTATTTGTTAGACATGATCTTAAAATACCGAGATTCGGTTCATAGCAAATTACTTTTTCAAAATAATTACAGGCTAAAATTTCTTTTATATGATAAAAATAGCCGCCTCCACAAATAATTAAGCAACTATGATCGTCTTCGCGTAAACCTTCAGCCCAGCGTTTGGCTTCTCCTTCTGGGTTATAAAAACTGTTTAAATAAATTTTTGAATCTTCTCGCTTCATCCTTGCTACTAACAGACCCGTCTTGCTACTTAAGACTTCTATTTCCTCTTTTTCTTGATTTGCTTCTAAAAAAGGTAGTAGATGAGGAAATCTTTTTTTAATAAACTTCATATTTTTTTGGTAGAACAAAATATTATCCCTCGCTTCTAAACTGTCAAAGTAGATTCGTCAATGCGCAGATCTTCTAACAACGGAATCAGTTCAAATTCTAAAATATCATGCAATAAAGTATAGTCCTGGTTATCCAAAGCCTCCGCCATGGCTGTTAATTGATCTTTAAAAAAATAATACTGCTCTTGGGAGATCTTTTTTAAAAGCAGAAAACTTTCTAAGGCTTCATTAATCCAGTCCAGACCATCAATAATCGCCGTCATCACCGGACTCATTTGAGTAAAATTATTTTCTTCTAAATCATTACATAAATTTTTTAAAGCATTCTGCATTTTATTTAAATAATCATTATAAACGATAATGGTTTTTTGATATTCTGCTGCTGTCAAACTTTCACCTCATTTCCCAAATCAATAATTTTACCAATATATTCTTAACTATTTTAAAAACAGCTCCTCCTCATTAAAATGAGGAGGAACTTTCACCATATCTTTGGGGAAAGATATTTAGGAGTTTATGAACCTTGAATTAACTGTAACACCGACTGGGGTTTTTGATTAGCTTGGGCTAACATAGCCGTAGCTGCTTGCGACAAGATATTTAGTTTCGAAAATTCCATCATTTCCGCCGCCATATCTACATCGCGAATACGGGATTCGGAAGCAGTTAAGTTTTCGGAGGCGACGCCTAAGTTATTAATGGTATGTTCTAAACGATTTTGGACCGCCCCGATACTAGAGCGTTGCGCGGAAACCATCCCAATGGCATTATCCATTTTGGTGACCGCTCTCCCCGCCGATTCTCGGTCGGTGACAATAATATTATTGACGCCCAAAGCCAAGGTATCCATACGACCAATGGCCGCTCCCATATCCTGTAATTCATTAGCTCCAATCTGGAAAACTTGGGAGTTATCCACTAAATGAACGTAAGTGCTATAAGTATTGGAAGTATCTTCAGATAGATCAAAAGATTTGGTGGTTTCATTATAGGCCACGTTTATGTCCGCATTAGCATCAAACTTGACATCAACATTTTCATGGACCACTCCAATAAGCATATTTCCGGAAATCTCTACATTTGAGGCAATGGTATTGGTAGGGTCATCAGCATCGGATACGGTAACCGTAAATTTACTATTAGTCGCTTCAGTTGCAGTCGCAAAACCCAAGGCATTAATTAGCTGCTCATTTCCAATAATATTAATGACTCCATCTTCTCCTGCTTGGGCCGAACGTACCACAAATGTACCCGCAATAGTTTCAACACTACTATTATCTGCCGTGGTGACATATGATACAAACTTATCTTGTTCATCACCAGTAACCATATCTCCTTGTTCTAAACCGTCGGCAATAGCTTCATTTAATTTATCCCGCACATCCCGAATGGTATCCGTATTAAAAAGGGTGATGGATGACTTTTTACCATTGCCCTGAACCAGGGTAATAGTTTCCGGATTATTTAAGAGAAATTTACCACTAGCATCCCAAAACTTATCAATATCTCGAAGTTGAGTATCCAAAGAAGCAACCTGACCCAAACCTTCTTCAAAGGTAAATGTAGTTCCTAGAGCCGCACTGGAACCGTAACCATCTACAGTAAGTTCTAAATTTCCGGAAGAAACATTACCGCTTTCATCAAGAGAAAAGAAATTCATCTCTATAGCATTATTGTTTAAACCATCATTATCAAACCGCCAGTCCACAATGGTATCCGAACCGCCAGTAATCGCCGTATCCACATCAGTTTCGTTTTGAACCACAATAGAATCATAAAAAGTAGTGGCCGCATTAGAAGCTTTGTAGTTATAAGTTGCTTTATCGCCTACTTTAATTCCCACCTGATTAATATCAAATTCAAATCCGATGGAACCACCAGCAAGGGTTGCGGTGAAGGCATCAATTTCACCATTAGTAACTGTAAGTACAGTTGTTTGCATAGCTACTTCGGCCGTGGTCGAAAAGTTACCGTCTTCATTATAATAATTGCCGTTTCGCTCATACTCATACCAAGAAACATTAAGGGTAACATTAGTGGCCGTACCCGGGGTGGCCCCTTCTTGAACGTCTGCTACTTCAATCAAAATAGAGGCATTATGATCCCCAGTGCCTCCTTGAATGATTGAAGCAAATAAATTACTGGCCGTAGAACTGGCCACTTGATAATATTGTCCTAAGGTTAGAGCTCCAGTTGCACCAGGAGCGGTAACATTAGCCGTTGTAGTTATTGCATAGGACCCTTTAGCAATGGAGTCGGCTCCAATATGGGAGATCCCCGAATCAGTATCAATATTCAGGCTCTGTATCGAGTCCCCCGATTGATTATTTTTAAAGACATTGGATTTTTGAATCTGAGCGGTACCAGCGGTGGCCGAAATATCCAGCTTGTAACTACCACCCCCGGCCGTTTTAATCCCAAACTCATTTACTACTCGCAGACCTCCACGCATAATGACCTTAGTGGAGAGTTGGTCCGAAGAAGTAATGGCCGAAGCAGTCCCATCCAGTAGATTCTTATTATTAAAAGAGGTGGTATTGGCAATTCGGTCCAGTTCATCTTTTAATTGATCTACTTCTTTTTGAATTTCAAAGCGGTCATTGGCCGTATACGTATCATTGGCCGCTTGAATCGCCAGCTCCCGCATCCGGTGTAAAATAGAATGGGTTTCCGTCAGTCCCCCTTCTGCGGTCTGCAAGAGGGAAATGGCATCTTGGGAATTTCGTGAGGCTTGATTTAAGCCCCGGATCTGACTACGCATGGTTTCCGAAATAGCCAAACCAGCGGCATCATCAGCCGCCCGGTTAATTCGTAAACCAGATGACATTTTTTCCATTGATTTCGCATTGGCCGCACTAGAAATTGATAAGTTTCGATAAGCATTCAAGGCTGGAATATTATGGTTGATTCTCATCTTCGAATCCACCTCCATGATTTTTCCGGACGGGCGTCCTTACCCTTAACTTCCAGTTACCCTACCTTGTGGCCATTCAAAGTAGGTCCCGGGTAGATAGCCCTTTGATCCTTAATTTAAAATTCGGAATCACTAACTAAACTACCTAATTTTCAATTACGAGATTTTCTATATTATTATTCGGGATTATTGGGAGAAACTTTAGGAAAATTTAGTTTTAATTTGTTTTTTTGATAAAATATCATTTTTAGTTAAATTGCATATTTCGAAATTAGTCCATAACTATGAAGTTTTAGCCTTATTTCTAATAAAAGAATAAATTGTTAATAGAGAAAATTTACAATAATTGATTATAATTACAAAAAAGAAAAACCAATCCAATAAAGGAAAGGTTTTTCTTGTAAATAAATGGTGTGATGTTGCTAATTAACCAAAAACGTCCTTTTAAATTAGCCTTGAATCAACTGTAATACCGATTGGGGTTTTTGATTAGCTTGGGCTAACATGGCGGTCGCTGCTTGGGAAAGGATATTGAGTTTGGAGAAGATCATCATCTCGTCAGCCATGTCCACATCTCGAATTCGGGATTCAGAAGCAGTTAGGTTTTCAGAAGCAACCCCTAAGTTATTAATGGTGTGTTCTAAGCGGTTTTGGACCGCTCCAATACTAGAGCGTTGGGCCGAGACGCTGCTGATAGCTTCGTCAATTTTGGTAATGGCACTCCCGGCAGTTGAACGGTCGGTTACCAGGATATTATTAACCCCTAGGGCCAAAGCATCCATCCGGCCAATGGCGGCGCCCATATCTTGCATCTCGTTAGCCCCAATTTGAAATACTTGAGAGTTGTCCACCAGATGAACGTAAGTACTATAAGTATTGGAAGTATCTTCGGACAAATCAAAAGCCTTTGTCGTAGTATTGTAAGAAACATTAATATCCGCATTGGCATCGAATTTCACGTCCACATTCTCATGCACTACTCCGATCAAGGTATTTCCGGATAGCTCCACATTTTGAGCAATGATATTACTGGAGTCATCCGCATCGGTAACGGTAACGGTAAATTTACTATTCGTAGCTTCCGTAGTAGTAGCAAAACCTAAGGCATTAATTAATTGTTCATTCCCAATCACATTAATAATTCCTTCATCGCCGGCTTGGGCGGAACGAATTACAAAGGTTCCTTCCACGGTTTCGACGCTACTGGCATCAGAACTAGTAACGTATGAAGCAAACTTATCTTGTTCGTCACCGGCCACAAATTCGGACTGGCCCAGGCCGT
>JANQHU010000378.1 GCA_028282485.1 Bacillota bacterium | reverse complement strand
TTTGCGGTAAATGTGGCTATTATAAAGACAGAAAAGCAGTTGAGATAAAAGAAACTGTATAAATTTCTTAGTAAAAAAGGAATTACATTAAGGTCATGGGACCTTATTTTTTTGGAGAAAACGAAGTTTTATTGAAATTCTTCTTGACTTTTAGATATTTTTGAATATACTACAACTAGGCTAATGTTTTAGATAATTTATTAAAAGGAAGTTGGTAGTTTGCGAATTGCATTAGATGCTATGGGTGGGGATCAGGCTCCCGGTGAAATTATTTTAGGTGCTATTTTAGCTAGCCGGAGTTTTGAAAATATTGAAATTCTTTTAGTTGGTGATCAACAGAAGCTTAATACGGAAATCAAGAAGGCTGAGTTTGAACTGCAGGGTTCAAAGCTAAAAGTTTGGCATGCTTCAGAAGTAATCAATATGGAAGAGCATCCGGCAGTAGCCGTTAAAAAGAAAAAAGATTCCTCATTAGTAGTAGCCAATCGGTTAGTTAAAGAAGGAAAAGCAGATGTGGTTATATCTGCCGGAAATACGGGGGCTGCCATGACCGCTTCCCTTTTAACCTTGGGAAGAGTGAAAGGCATTAATCGACCAGCCATTGCTTCTTTAATGCCTAATTTAAAGGGTGTTGGGGTTTTATTAGATGCCGGGGCTAATGCTGATTGTGATCCGGAGAATTTAGTTAAGTTTGGGATTATGGGTAGTATTTATGCCGAACAAGTGCTGGAGATTACTAATCCGCGGGTGGGGCTTTTAAGTATTGGCGAAGAATCAACTAAAGGAAATAAATTAGTGATCGCAGCCCATGAGCTTTTAGCAAAAACGGACTTGAATTTTATTGGCAATATTGAAGGAAGAGATATTAATAAAGGGGTTTGTGATGTTATAGTTTGTGACGGATTTGTTGGTAATGTTGTCTTAAAAATGGCAGAAGGTTTGTCGTCAGCTTTATTTACCCAAATCAAAGAAGCTATTAACACCAGTTTGAAATCAAAAATGGGAGGTTACTTGCTGCGAGATTCCTTTAAAATATTAAAGGCTAGTCTAGATCATACCGAATACGGAGGAGCTCCTTTATTAGGGCTTAATGGTTTAAGTATGATCTGCCATGGTAGTTCTAATGCCAAGGCTATTAAGAATGCCATTAAAGCGGCGATCAAGGCTATTAATCAGGAAGTAACCGGGAAGATCATGAAATATGTAGCAGAGGTATAAAGTCAAAAATGAATTAATATGTTGTTGAGATGAAGTTTATGAGTATGGAGGTTATTCATGGGTAAAATTGCATTTGTTTTTCCAGGACAAGGTTCCCAGTATCTTGGAATGGGAAAGGAGTTATTTCAAAATTATCCTTCTGCCGAAAGAGTTTTTGCAGAGGCAGACCACATTTTAGGGCGTGATCTATCCGGGTTATGCTTTAATGGCCCGGAAGAATTGTTAAAAAAAACCGAAAATTGTCAACTGGCAATTCTGACTACCAGTATCGCGGCTTTACAGGTTTTAAAAGCTGAAGGAATTGAACCGGATTTTGTGGCTGGTCATAGTTTAGGAGAATATAGTGCTCTAGTAGCTGCCGGAGCCTTGGATTTTGCGACTACCCTTAGCCTAGTTGCCAAGCGGGCGCAGTTAATGGCTGGCGCTGATCCCGAAGGCAAGGGTGGAATGGCTGCCGTATTGGGCCTGGATCGGGATTCTTTAACTACATGTTTAAAGCATGAAGCCCTATCTAGGATGGTTTTTGCTGCTAATTTTAACTCCCCTGGTCAAATAGTTATCTCCGGAGAGAAAAAAGCCCTTTTAAAAGCCAAGGATTTGGTTGAAGCAAACGGAGGGAAGTTTATTGATTTGCCGGTCAGTGGTGCTTTTCATTCACAATTTATGCGGGAGGCCGCTGATCTCTTTCAAAAAGAATTGGCCGCAGTAAACTTTCAGGAGCAAGAAGTGCCCTTAATCTCCAACGTCACTGCGCATCCGGTAAATAGCTGGCAATTATCAGAGGAATTATACAGGCAGTTATTTTCGTCGGTTCTGTGGGAAGATACCATTAATTATTTATTAACAGCCGGAGTTGATACTTTTATTGAAGTTGGTCCCGGCAAAGTGCTCAGTGGGTTAACTAAAAAGATTTCCCGTCAGGTTAATCTTTATCAAACTCAAGATTTAAATTCAATAAAAAAAATACTTGAAATTTTAAATAAGGTCTAGTAATATGTAAGTAATCATTTTTTAAAATGTTAAATAAAATTATCCTAAGCTTAAATAGATGTTTTATAAATAAATATTATACTTGTATATTTCTGATACATATAGTATAGTTTTTGTTAGTAAGTGGTATACCAACCCTCTATTGGAAGGAGGTGAAGTGATTGGATATCTTTAGCAAAGTTAAAGATATTGTGGTTGAACAACTAGGTGTTGATGAAGAGGAAGTAACTGAACAAGCCTCTTTCGTTGATGATTTAGGAGCAGATTCACTCGATATTGTGGAATTAGTAATGGCCCTGGAAGAGGATTTTGATTTAGAGATTCCTGATGAAGATGCCGAAAAGATTGTTACTGTTGGAGATGCTGTCAATTACATTAAAGAAAATAATCAATAATAAAGCAAAAGTCCCGTAGCAAAAACTACGGGACTTTAAAAATAGAGGGAAGCAATGAGGTGAGGTTTTTGATGAAACGACGAGTAGGGATTACCGGTGTTGGGATGATTACCGCAGTAGGAAGTGATCAAAATAGTTTTTGGCAAGGAATTTTAAGTGGTAAATCAGGGGTGGATTATCTTAGTTTATTTGATACTACCGATTTGGAAGTCAAGATTGGTGCAGAAGTAAAGAATTTTGATCCTGGAATGTTTTTGGAACGGAAAGAAATTCGCAAAACCGACCGTTTTGTTCATTTTGCCGTAGCCGGGGCTAAAACAGCTTTGGAAGATTCTGGTTTTGAGATTAATCAAAGTAATGCGCATAATATTGGCGTAATCATTGGTTCAGGAATTGGCGGAATTAAGACTTTTGAAGATCAAGCGCGGATACTGGTAGAAAAAGGTCCTAAAAGAATTAGTCCCTTTTTTATTCCGATGATTATTCCCGATATGAGTTCGGGATATGTCTCTATAGCAACTGGTGCTAAAGGGCCGAACCATACGGCTGTTAGTGCTTGTGCTTCAGCGGCTCATGCCATCAGCCATTCTTTAAAGCTGATTCAGGATGGTGATGTGGATCTGATGATCACTGGTGGAGCCGAAGCGGCGATGACCAAGATCGCTTACGCTGGGTTTAGCTCAGCCGGAGCCCTTTCTAACAAGAATGAGGCTCCGCAGCAAGCTAGTCGACCCTTTGATCTCAACCGGGATGGGTTTGTAATGGGAGAAGGTTCCGGAATCTTAATTTTAGAAGAATTAGAACATGCCCGGCAAAGAGGGGCCCAGATCTATGCAGAATTGGTTTCTTGTGGGGAGACTGGTGATGCCTATCATATGACGGCTCCTGATCCGGAAGGCCAAGGCGCAGCTATGGCCATGCAAAAAGTAATTGCTAATGCCGGAATAGCTCCAGCCCAGATCTCTTATATTAATGCCCATGGGACTTCGACTCCTCCCAATGATCGGATCGAAACCCTGGCTATTAAACAAGTTTTTGGTGATAGGGCTTATCAAATTCCCATTAGTTCTACTAAATCAATGACCGGCCACTTGTTAGGAGCGGCTGCCGGAGTAGAAGCAATAATAACTGCTCTTACTTTGAAAGAAGGAATAATTCCGCCCACCATTAATTACGAAACTCCAGATCCGGATTGCGATTTAGATTATGTCCCTGGCAAAGCCCGGAGGGTAGGCACTCCTTTAGAATATGCTATTTCTAATTCATTCGGGTTTGGGGGCCATAATATAAGTATATTATTTAAAAGGTATGATGAAAATAACTGACTATGGGAAAAAAAGGCGAGAGAATTTATCCAAAGAAGCGATCGAACTAGAACTAAATAAGTTTTTTCCGGCTTTGCCCGATAGGCCGGAACTCTTTATTGAAGCTCTAACCCACGCTTCTTATGCTCATGAAAAAAAAGAGGCTAACAATGAAAAATTAGAATTTTTAGGTGATAGTGTCTTATCATTGATTGTGAGCCATTTTTTATTTGAAGCCTTTCCTAACCAAAATGAAGGCTATTTGGCGAAATTGAAGGCTACCATTGTGAGTACGGCCATCTTAGCCAAATTTGCTCGCCAAATGAAGCTGGATCTCTTAGTGCGGTTAGGTTATGGAGAATTATGTACTAAAGGGAACTTAAAACCTAAAATTTTAGAAGATGCTTTCGAAGCTTTTCTCGGGGCTTATTATTTAAATTTTGGTTTGCGAGCTTGCGGGGACTTAGTTTTACCCCTGATCAAAGCTGATTTGAACTATATTATGGCAAAACTGGACAAGTTAAATGCCAAGACTAATTTACAGGAATTAGTACAAGGGTATGGCCTGAAACTGGAGTACCGCTTGGTAAAAGAAGAAGGACCTCCTCATCACCGTTATTTTACGGTGGAAGTAATAGTTAACCGGGTTGTCTATGGCTGCGGATCGGGTTTTAGCATGAAAGAAGCTCAAAACAACGCGGCTGAAGCGGCAATTCAGACCTTGAAAACCAATTTTCCGAAAAATAATTAATAGGGATTAAATGAATCCTCTTTAGGGAATAATTTTTAAAGATGACTTATTTTTTCGATGTTTGCTGAATATGATAAGGAAAAGTGACGTTTATGGGGGAGGTTACCGATTAATGGATGTGTTAAAAATATCAACTAATTCTAATCCCAAATCTGTAGCAGGAGCTTTAGCATCGGTGTTACGAGAAAAAGGGATTGCTGAAGTTCAAGCAGTTGGAGCAGGCGCAGTTAATCAAGCAGTGAAGGCAATTGCTATTACCCGTGGCTATGTAGCCCCAAATGGTATTAATTTAGTCTGTACCCCCGGTTTTTCGGAGATAGTAATTGATAATCAAGTCAGAACGGCCATTAAGTTTTTAGTGGAACCACATTAGTTTCTTTAAATTAGATTTTACTTTTAAAGGAAAAGGCTTTTTTTAGTTTTTACCCGCTTACCAAAAAAGCGGGTATTTCTTTTTAAAAGAAATCATGGTAGAATTATCTAGAGGTAAGGGGGATTATTGAAAGTGTACTTAAAGCGTTTGGAAATGATGGGATTTAAATCCTTTGCAGATAAGATGAAGTTACAGTTTTTACCGGGAATTACCGCAATCGTGGGTCCCAATGGAAGTGGCAAAAGTAACATTTCCGATGCTTTACGGTGGGTTTTGGGAGAACAAAGTGTCAAAAGCCTGCGGGGTGCGAAGATGGATGATGTGATCTTTGCCGGGAGTGAACAGCGTAAAGCTTTAGGAATGGCTGAAGTAACTATTATTTTAGATAATTCGGAGCAAAGAATCCCGGTGGACTTTACTGAAATCGCCGTAACCCGTAGGTTATTTCGTTCGGGAGAGAGTGAGTATCTCTTAAATAAAGCCCCGGTTCGCCTCAAGGACATCCATGAATTATTTTTTGATACTGGTTTGGGCAAAGAAGCTTATTCGGTGATTGGTCAGGGAAAGATTGACTCCATTCTTTCGGTAAAAGCCGAAGAACGGCGGTTGATTTTTGAAGAAGCAGCCGGAATTATTAAATATAAAACCCGCAAACAAGTAGCGGAACGCAAACTAAATGATACCGACCAGAATCTGTTACGGGTTCAGGATATTTTAAATGAGTTAACCACCCAGTTAGGCCCTTTGGAAGTACAAGCCAAACTGGCGGAAGAGTTTTTGGCTTTGAAAGCAGAACTAGCTAGTTTAGAAGTGAATTATAACGGAAATCTTTTAAACAAGTTGGAGAGTAGCTTAACCGAATTTTTAGAGAAGCAGGTTTCTTTACAAAAAAAAGCTGAGGAACTGCGGGGCGAGGAAAATGTTATCCAATCGGAAATCGAGACTAAAAAATTAGCACTTTTAAATCAAGATAATTTAGTTACTAACTTAAACGAAGCTTATTACCAATTAAAAAACTTAATTGAAAAACAGGACGTGGAGGCTAAATCCCTGCAAGGCCGGATTGCAGATCTCCAAAAACAACAAATCGAGTATCAGGCGGCCCTGGAAAACAATCAGCAACGCTCCAGTGAAATAACTATTGAAGTTAACGAAGTAACTGAGGCAGAACTAGCTTTGCAAGAGCGCATAAGACAATTGGAAAGGGATGTTTTTGAAGGGGAAACCGCTTTAGTTAAAGAAACGGAAATTTTAGCTGATCACGAAAAACAAAGTGAGAGCTTAAAAGAAACCATAATTAATCTATTGAGTGAAATAGCCAATCTCAAAAATAAGATTAATACGGCTGATCTGCAAAAAGATTTTGTGGCCAAACAAGTAGCCGAAGCCCGCAAAAAAGAAAGGGGCTTGACTCTTAAATTACAGGATTTTGAGCAACAAGCAGTAGCTAAAAAGACGGCCTTAGATGAGCTTGGTAACCTTCTTTGGCTAAACCACCAAGAAGAAACCGCACTAATAGCTAGCCAGGAGAGTTTGGCCAGGGAAAGCGTCGGCTTAGAACGAGAGAATCAGCAGTCTCAAAACCAATTACATGGTCTGGAAACTAAGATACAAATGCTTGATGACTTAGAAAAGAGTTATCAGGGGTATTTTCAAGGGGTAAAAGCTTTACTGGCTGATGCGGCAGGCGAGTCCTTTTACCGGGGAATCAAGGGGATTGTGGCGGATTTAATGAGAGTGGCAGCCGGGATGGAATTAGCTATCGAAACCGCTTTAGGTTCTAATTTACAAAATATTGTGATTGAAAATTCCCAGTATGCTGAGGCAGCAGTGGCCTATTTAAAACGTACGGCTAAAGGAAGGGCGACCTTTTTGCCTTTAAATCTCATCAGAAGTACGGATTCCAGAATTACTCGCCTGCAGAGCCTTTTAGAGGAACATGGTTGTCGCCCGGCGGTTTCCGCCCTCCAGTTTCGGGAAGAGTACGAAACCCTCTTTAATTATTTGTTAGGCCAGACCATCATTGCTCCTGACTTGAAAATAGCGGTCCAACTTAGTACCAGACTGGAACGGGGCTTTAGAATAGTTACTCCGGAAGGTGATGTGGTAAACCCGGGGGGCGCGATCACCGGGGGCAGTATTGATAAACGGCGGTTGGGCATTTTAAGTCGGCGGCGGGAAATTGAGAATCTTAAAGCAGCAGCAGAAGAGCTGCGTAAGGGGTTGGCCCAAGGGCGAGCCGCTTGGGAAAAAAATCAAGCCGAAAGGCAACTGGCTATTGTAACTTTAGAAAAGCAGAAACAAGAAGAAAAAGAACTTCAGATTAAACAAGCTACTTTAGAAAGAGAATATGCCACCATTTTGGATAATTTATCCCACTTCGAGGAAGAGCGGGCCCTTTATCAGCAACAAGTAGATGAATTAGATGCGGAGACCACCCAGTATACCTGCAACAGAGAAGAGTTAATCTGGCTTTGTCAAGAAAAAGAAGCGCAGTTAAAGCAGCGGGAAGTAGCTTCTCAAGAATTAACCGGAGTGATCAGTGAGCAAGTAAAAGCCCGGGAGAGAGCCATTAATCAAATTGCTGATTTACGAGCTAGTTTAAGTGGGGCCCGGGAAGAAGAGCGGGGCAAAGTTTCTTTAAAAAAACGGTTAGAGCGGCAAAAAAGTGAATTTACGGGAATAATAATGGAGCTTAAACAAAAAATTACCACGCTAGCTGGTGAAGAGGAGAAACTATTCCGCCAATTCGGATCCTTAACCCAAAATTATGAACAACAGCAACAAAACCTGAAGCGGGAAGAGACTCAAATTGAAGAAGAACGGCAAAAGAAAGCCTTTTTAAATGCTGATCTCAAAGAATTAGAAAATAGAGAACGGAATTTTCGCAAAAAATGGAGTGGTTTGGCTCAAGAGCTACATCAGTTGGAATTAAGTATTAATCAAACAGAACTGCAAGTCACGAATATCCGTAATAATTTACAGGAGACTTACGGTGAAAACTGGTCGGCAGGCTCCGATCCTAACTGGCAGGCGATTCCCAATGCTCCGAAAGAGATTGACTTATTAAAACAAAGGATTCGAGGGATGGGCTCCGTAAATACGGCAGCTATTGAAGATTTGCGCCAGGTACAAGAACGAGCCGCCTTTTTAGCTGAGCAATCTGAGGATTTGGTACAAGCCAAAGCCGCTTTACAAAAAGTTATTAAGGAGATCGAACGAACCATTGTCAAAAGATTTAATGAATCCTTCCTCAAAATTCGGGAAGAATTTAAACGTCTCTTCGGAGAGTTGTTTGCCGGGGGCCATGCCGAACTTTTTTTAGCCGAGCCGGATAACCCCCTTGCTTCGGGAATCGAGATTACCGCTCAGCCGCCGGGCAAAAGGTTACAGAGCCTCTCGTTACTTTCCGGTGGGGAACGAGCCATGACTGCTATTGCTTTACTTTTTGCCATTTTAACAGTCAAGCCGTCTCCATTTTGTGTTTTGGATGAGATTGATGCGGCTTTGGATGAGGTGAATGTGCAACGGTTCGCGAAGTTATTACAGTTATTCAGTGACAAGGTCCAATTTATCGTGGTCACCCATCGTCATACCACCATGAGTATTGCCAATGCCCTTTACGGGATTACTATGGAAGAACGGGGGGTTTCCAAGCTGATTTCTTTAGATTTAGATGAAAAAGTTGGCTAAGTTTAGGCAAAAGCCTTCTTTAGATAGCAGGAAGAGAGACAGGCAAAGAAGAATAATAGTTTGTTTTGAAGATTATTTGAGAGTGATAAATCTGGTTATTAAAGGGGTTTTTAGAAAATGGGAGAAAAATTAGGTTTTTTTGGAAGGTTAAAAGAAGGTCTAGCAAAGACGAAAGCTAATTTGGTAGCTAATTTGGAAGGGATTTTTTCCCGCAATGCCAAAATTGATGAAGATTTCTTTATGGAATTAGAAGATACCTTAGTAATGGCCGATGTGGGATTAGAGACGACTACTTTTTTAACTAATCGGCTTCGAGCTGCTGCTAAAGCTGAGAAGTTAAGTGATACTAGTCAACTGAAAGAACTACTAATTAAGGAAATCGAAGCTATTTTTACAGAGGCCGAGACTAAAGAATTTGATTTTAAAATGGGGAATCGCGTGATTTTAGTTACCGGGGTCAATGGGGTGGGCAAGACCACGACTATCGCCAAAATGGCAGCTCGTTTTCAGGAAAATGGCTTACAAGTATTATTAGTGGCGGCGGATACTTTCCGGGCCGCAGCCACCGATCAGTTATTAACCTGGGGCGAACGCTTGGGAGTCTCCGTTATTCATTATCAGGAAGGAGCCGACCCGGCCGCGGTAGTTTTTGATGGTATGGTAGCCGGGAAAGCGCGAAAGGCCGACGTAGTGATAATTGATACGGCGGGTCGGTTACATACCAAGGTTAACTTAATGGCCGAATTAAAAAAAGTAAGGCGAATTGTTGATCAAAACTTAGGAGACCGAATTTTAGAGACGGTCTTAGTTCTGGATGCTACTACTGGTCAGAATGCTTTAAGCCAGGCCAAGACTTTTCATGAAGCTTTAATTATCGATAAATTAATTTTAACTAAGTTAGACGGTACAGCCAAAGGTGGAATTGTCTTAGCGATTGCCAAACAGTTTCAAATCCCCATTAGTTTAATTGGGGTGGGAGAAAAGAAAGAAGATTTACAGGAGTTTGATGCTTTAGCCTTTACCAAAGCTTTATTTGAAGAATAAATATTTTTGCCGGAGGTTTTTGATGTCCCAGAAAAAGTATCACCTAACTACCTTTGGGTGCCAAATGAATCTGCATGATTCGGAAGTTCTAGCCGGAATTTTAACTTCTTTAGATTACCAACCAGCTTCTTCTGTGGAGGAAGCTGATTTGATTTTAATTAATACTTGTTGTGTGCGGGAAAATGCCGAAAATCGCACTTATGGGCATATTGGTAATTTGAAAGCTTTAAAAGAAAAGAAACCCGATCTGATTATCGGAATTTGTGGTTGTATGGCCCAGCAACCCAGTGAAGTGACCAAGATTAAGACTACTTTTCCCCACGTGGATCTGGTTTTTGGGACTTTTAATCTGCATCAATTACCGGAGTTGTTGCAAGAAGTAGCCGCTGCCCAAAACCGGGTTTTTGCCGTTTGGCAAGAGCACGAAGCTATTTGTGAGGATTTACCAATAAAACGGGAGAACTCCTTCCGCGCCTGGGTGACCATCATGTACGGCTGTAATAATTTTTGTGCTTATTGTATTGTCCCTTACGTCAGAGGGCGGGAACGGAGTCGGAAACCGGAGATGATTATTCGCGAAGTTAGGGATTTGGTCGCAGCGGGGGTCAGGGAAATCACTTTACTAGGTCAGAATGTTAATTCCTACGGCCAGGATCTAACACCGGGTCAGTGGAATTTTGCGAAACTTTTAGAAGCTATTTTACAAGAAACCGAGATTAAGAGAATTCGGTTTCAAACCTCCCATCCCAAGGATTTATCGGAAGAATTAATTAGA
>JANQHU010000362.1 GCA_028282485.1 Bacillota bacterium | reverse complement strand
AAAGAGCAAAATACCGATTTTCATTTTTTGAGTTTTTTTATAGTTTTAAAAAATATAATTTAGGCTATTTCACGATGCTTTTTGTGAGATAATCATTAGGTTATTTTGATAAAGAAGAAGCTCCCGGGTTGTACAAAGACTCCGGGAGTTTTTTTGTTAAAAAATTAAGAAGAGATTACGACCTTCCTTGGACAGGAATACAGATTTTCATACCAATCATCAGTTTATCCGGATCAACTTCAGGATTTGCGGCAAGAATAGCATCCACTGAGATGTTATAACGGCGGGATAAACTATAAAGGGTATCACCAGACTTAATGGTATAGATAAAACCAGGGCAAGTAGGTGGAGCAGGTGGTACTGGAATACAGATTTTTTGGCCAATCATTAGCCTATCCGGATTAAGATCGGGGTTAGCTTGTAAAATAGCATCAACAGTTGTATTATAACGCCTTGCCAAACTATAAATAGTATCACCGGCGACTACGGTATAGATTGATCCGGGACAGGGTCTGGGCCGGGGCACCTTGGCTGAGGGAATACAAATTTTTTGGCCGATGGCTAATTGGGTGGGATCAAGGCCGGGGTTGGCTTTTAAAATAGCGTCAACGGTAGTTTTATAACGAATAGCCAAGGAATAAAGGGTATCTCCACTTTGGATTACATAAACAAAGCCATTGGAGCACTGCTGCGGCGGGACGGGAATGCAAATGATCATTCCCACTCTTAAACTGGTGGGATTAATCCCGGGGTTAGCTTGTAAAATGTCGGCCACCGTAGTTTCATACCGGCGGGCTATTTGGTAAAGGGTATCTCCAGATTTAATGCGATAAGGTGTCCCGTTAGGGCAGAACTGACGATTAGCAGGAATCTGTAAGCGCTGTCCGGGAGTCATCTGTTTTAAGTTAAGATTAGAATTAATATTAATGATAGTTTCTTTAGAAGTATTAAAATCCCTGGCTAAAGCTTCCAGACTATCTCCTTCTTCGAGAATATACTCAATTACTTCCGAAACTGGTTTATTATAAGGATCATCCACGTTTCAAAACACCTCCACAATTTAATTTGAACTGTTAAGCATTTTAGCAATATATATTATGATAAAAATAGATGAAAAGTGCTTGAAGTTGTTGCTTGAGGAGCAAAATGAAATTTCGGGAAACTTTATGGGAAAAAACTACGTTTAATTTTTAATATAAATGCCTAAATATTATTAAATAGGCTATTTTTAGCTGCAAAAATGAAAACGTTAAAAGGAGGTAGTAGTTAATTTGATTGAAATTACTAATCTTTCTAAATCATTCCCCAACCAAAAGGGAGTTAAAGACTTAAATCTTCAGGTCGCCAAAGGGGAAATAATGGGATTATTGGGTCCAAATGGTGCTGGGAAGACTACTAGCATGCGTTTAATTACCGGCTATCTATATCCAGAAAAGGGCTCAGTAAAGATTGACGGGCTGGATTTAAGAGCTCGGCCGCGTCAAGTAAGATCCCAAATAGGTTATTTACCAGAAACACCACCGGTGTACCCGGAAATGACAGTTGGAGCTTATCTTCAGTTTGTGGCTAAGTTAAAAGGAGTCACCAAAGATAAATTAAAAGAAGAGGTTAATCGGGTAGCAGAATTAACCGGAATCACTAATGTAACTAAGCAGTTGATCGGAAGTCTTTCCAAAGGTTATCGTCAACGAGTCGGCCTAGCCCAAGCCTTACTGAAAGCGCCCCCAGTTTTAATTTTAGATGAACCAACCGTGGGATTAGATCCAAAACAAATAATTGAGATACGAAATTTGATTAAATCCTTGGCTCAAGAACATACCGTGATTTTAAGCTCCCATATCTTACCGGAGGTAACGATGCTTTGTGGGCGAGTGGCCATTATTGATCACGGTCGACTATTAGCCGTTGATACCCCGGAACGGCTAGCTCTGCGGTATAAAAAAGGGCAACGAATTGAAATTGAGGCTAAAGGCGACCGAGAAGAGGTTGCTAAATTACTGGAAGAAGTGAGAGAAGTAACTTATGAGTTGATTGATGAAAACTTATCTGCTTGGGGGAAAACCACCAAATTTGCCTTGCATAAGGAGACACAAGAGGATTTTCGGGAAGAAGTATTTACGGTTTTTGCCAAAAGTTCCGTCCCGTTGGTAGAGTTGAAAACTATTTCGTTAAGTTTAGAAGAAATCTTTTTAAAACTTACCACCCATGAGAATAGCTCGGAAGTGGAACTGGAAACAGGGAAAGAAGCTGATCAAGTATTAGCAACATCTCAGCTTGGGGCAGAACTTGAGAGAAAGGGTGAACCGAATGTTTAATCGCATAGTTACGATCTTTGGTCGGGAGCTTGCTTCTTATTACTTATCCCCTATTGCTTATGTGCTGATGGCTTTATTTACGCTACTTTATGGTATTTTTTATTCCGGAATATTTGTGGGCTTTGGGGTTGCTAATTTACAGTATAGTTATCGAGATTTGTTAATTGTCATGTTGTTTTTGGCACCGATAATGTCCATGCGCGTTTTTGCGGAAGAACGGAAAAATGGAGTCGATGAATTATTGATGACTTTACCCATCTCCTCGACGGAGATAGTTGTGGGAAAATTTGTTGCCTTAGTAACCGCTTGGTTGTCATTATTAGGAATTACCTTAATTCATTTGGGCATCACTTTGTTTTTTGCAAAACCAGATTTTGGCCCGATAGTGGGGAGCATTGGGGGACTAATTTTGGCCGGGGCTGCCTATTTGGCAATTTGTATCTTAATGGCGTCTTTTTCAGATAATCAAATTATTGGGGCCTTACTTGGTTTTACTACGCTACTAATATTTTGGCTTTTGGAGTGGATTGGAAGCTCAGTAGGGGGCCAGTTAGGAGCTGTTTTAGAGGTTTTATCTATTAATAGATATTTTAATGATTTTAGTAAGGGAATCATTGACAGCATCAATATTGTATTTTATTTAACAATTATTGTAGCCTTTATCTTTTTAACGATACGTCAGGTAGAAAGTCGGAGGTGGAGATGAAAATACTGGGTAAAAATAAGCTACAGGCAAATAAGTTAATTGTTACTGGAAATAATTGTTTAATAATTATAATTGTCCTTATGTTGGCCGTAATTATTAATCTGCTCGCAGCCCGATTTCATTTTCGTTTTGATACGACCCGTCAAAAGCTCTATTCCCTTAGCGACCAATCCAAGCAAACAATTAAGGAGTTTGGCAGGGGAAAAAAGAGGTTAAAAATTTATGGCTTCTTTAAAACAGGTGATACTAATCAAGAGATGGTCCAAGACTTATTAAAAGAGTATCAAAAAGAAGGGTTAAACTTAAGTTATCAATTTGTTGATCCTTATAAAAAGCAGGCTTTGGCTAAGCAATATCAAGTACAAGAACTAGGCAGTTTAGTATTGTTATTAGATCAAAAAGAAATTAAGGTTCTGGCGTGAGATTTAATCCAACCTGCTTATAATGGAAGCAGTCTTTTTACAGGGGAGCAGGCCATAACTAGAGCAATCAATAAATTAATGACTACACGAATTCAAAATATCTATTTTATGGTAGGACATGGCGAAAAAAAGTATCAAGTGGCTAAAAATTATATTGCTGGCGAAGGATATGGCGTGAAGGATCTCGACTTGTTAAAGGTCGGCCTCATTCCTGAGGATTGTGCCCAATTAATTATTTCCGGCCCACAAATTGATCTCGTAGCGAAAGAAATCCAATTATTAGAAAAGTATCTAGCCCAAGGGGGGCGTCTCATGCTCTTGGTAGACTACCCGCCGAAAAAGGCCTTACTTCCTAACCTAACTATTTTTTTAAATAAATGGGGCATCGGGATTGAAGATAGTGTGGTAGTAGAGTTAGAACGCCGTTCTTTATTTGATGTAACTATGGTTATTCCTTCTTATAAGAATCACGCCATCACAAATAAGTTAATCAGGGAAAAAATCAATGCTGTATTACCAGTAAATCGAGGATTATACCAGCTGAAAGATTATCAAGGCCAGGCAGTTCTAACAACAATATTAGAAAGTTCTTCTAATTCCTGGGCTGAAACTAATCCTCAGGGAGAGGTGGAAAAAAACGTTACCGAGACTGTCGGACCAATTCCCTTGGGGATTGTAGCTACACTAGTTAATAAAGAGAAGGAAAAAGGTAATAAAGAAAAAAAAGAACCAAATTCAGCTACTAAAAATGGTGAAGGAAGACTAATTGTTTTAGGAACCGCCTCTTTTTTAAATGATAACATGGCTAGTCAAGCTGGCAATCTGAATCTCTTTTATAATATGATTCAATGGCTTTTGAATCAAGAAGAAAGAATTAGTATTACGCCCAAGCAGATGGATCTTACGCGGGTAACTTTAAATCCGAGTCAGGGGAATTTAATTCGGGTGCTAACTATTTTTATTTTACCGTTAGTCATAATCACTATGGGAGGCGTAATCTGGTTTAGGAGGCGAGCAAGGTGAATCAGGAGTTAATCAAGACCGGAAGTCTAATTATAATTTTAATTATATTAGGGGTAGGGCTCTGGTGGCTCTTTGATACGCAAGAGGCCGCGATAAATCCGCAATTTGTTTTGAAGTTGCCTGCCGCCGGTATCAAAGAGTTAGAGATTGTAGAAAAAACAGGTAAAAACCAAGAAAAAGTGATTTTATTACAACTTTTATGCTAAATTTGCGGATCGTACCGAGGTTTTGGTTATTAATGGGGGGATCAAAGAGACTATGATGATGGCTTTAAAGAACTTAATTGAACCTCAAAAGGCCGAGCAACTAAAGCAGAAAGCAGCTACTGCTAAAGAAAAACAGACCCAGCAAACCACCAAATAGGAAAACTAAAAAACAGCCGCATTAGCAAAACTGTTGCGGCTGTTTGAAAGAATTAACTTTGTAAAAATCATTTAAATAACAGAATGGTTGAAGTTTGATTTATATGACCGACAAAGGCTTCGCCGTAAGTAGAAAAACCAATAGTAGGAATTTCGGCAAAGATGGCCCCGTATTCTGTTAATAGGTTTTTTTGTTCTAGTTCTAAGGTGCGGAGAATGCAATGAAAATTAATTAGGCCAGCCACTTTTCCAAGTTCCTGAACTTTTTCTTGTAATACTTCGGTAGTATCCTTAATAATATCAGTATTCTTCAGAAGAGAAACTTCCATTCCCTCAAGAATATTACAAAAGAAACTGATTTTTTCCCCAATAAGTTGTTTGGGGCTTCGAACAAAGATTTCGT
>JANQHU010000336.1 GCA_028282485.1 Bacillota bacterium | reverse complement strand
TTTAATTAATTTTGAAGTAGTGAAACAATTAGTACTCTATGGGGAAAAGGAAGCTCCGAAATACCACAAAAAGATTAATTTTACCCTAACTACTAATGGAGTAGCTTTAAATGAAGAAGTCCAACAATTTTTAAATGAACATCAAATAGCGGTGGTTCTTTCATTAGATGGTCGGCCTCAAGTCAATGATTTAATGCGGGGAGTAGGAACTTATGATCGAATTGTTCCCCAAATGCGGGAATTTTTACAAAAACGGAACTGGCAAAAATATTATGTCCGGGGAACCTATACGGCCTATAATTTGGATTTTGCCGCGGATGTGAAACATTTGTATGAGTTAGGCTTTCGGGAGATTTCTCTAGAACCGGTGATTGGAGAGGTAGGGGATTATCAGATTTCTTTGCGTGATTTGCCAATGATTGGTAGAGAATATGATAAGTTAGCCGAGTTTTATTGGGAAAAAAGAATGAGCGGGGATCCTTTTACCTTCTTTCATTTTGAGATTAGTTTAGAGCAGGGCCCCTGCTTACCGAAGCGGTTAACCGGTTGTGGGGCCGGTTTTGATTATTTTGCCGTCACTCCCCGGGGAGAATTTTTTCCTTGTCATCAATTTGTCGGAGAGGAAAAGTTTCGGATGGGTAATGTTTTACAGGGTATCAGTCAAACTGATTTGCAGAAAAAGTTTGGACAAGCAACTTTATATAAAAAAGTAAGTTGCAATGAATGTTGGAGCCGTTTTTATTGTAGTGGCGGTTGTCATGCTAATGCCCACAAGATGAATAATTCTATTTATGAACCGGATAAACTGAGTTGTGAATTGCAAAAGAAACGCTTGGAATTAGCTCTGGCTTTAAAGGCTTTAGCTATGAATGAGAAATAGAAAGCTAGGCAATGATTTTTTTGTAAATAAATGTAAAACAGAGCGTAAAAAAGAGAAAACTAAAGCAAAATTAAAAAAACGAGCTTTTTTTTACAAAAATAGCCTAAAATCTAAATTGCTAATTTAGAAAAAGCGTATTATAATTAAATTAGATAAAGCAAAGAACAAAATAAATATTAATCCATCGAAGCGAAGAAGTCAGGTTTGTATCTGGTCACTTGAACCTGATGGAGCAAATAGTGAAACCGGCGAGAATCAAAAAATGATTTTCTCCGGTTTTTTTATTTTTTGTAATGATTTTGTCAGGATGGAATTTAGGATTAAAAAAGCGAAGGGTAATTAAAGTTAAAAGGGAGGGGAACGTCTCCTGAAGAATTGAAAAAAGAATTATTGATAGCAGCGATGAAGTTAGATTTGTATGTGGTCACTTTGAATCTAATGGAGCGAGTAGTGAAACCGGCATTATGCAAAATGCCGGTCTTTTTTATTACATCATGATGTAAATAAATGTAATTATAGTAAATATTTACAAAAAGAAACGATGAAGTCAGGCTTGTATCTGGTCACTTGAGCTTGATGGAGTGAGTAGTGAAACCGGCGAAGGAAGCTTCTCCGGTTTTTTAATTTTAAGCAAAAGTTTTTTGAGGAGGAATTAAATTATGAAAAAGTTAGGTAACTATTTTTTAATTGGAGCACTCTTTAATCTACTGCTGATTTTAGTAACTTCCACTCCCGCTTGTGCTTCCACCATCGCTACTCACTTGGGAGCCGGGCTGATTATTGGGGAGCTAGTCGATAACCCTACCGAAGCTTTTGCTTATGGTGTATTGGCACATATTGCTTTTGATAAATTTGACCAAGAATATATGATTCACTGGGAAGATATGGCCCAAGATCGTGATATTATCACAGTTGATGCTATTTGCAGTATCTTGGCTATCGCTAAAGTAATGCGCGAGAAAGATCCGGCTAAAAAGAAGGTTTTAATCGCTTCTTTATTAGGCTCGGTAGCTCCGGATCTGATTGAGGTAATCTATAGAGCCTGTGGCGCCAAGAAACCGCTTTTTCCCTGGCACTATTGGAACGGAAAGCCTTTGAGAACCAAACAACAAACTGTACGACTGGTAATTTGCTCCACTACGTTTTCCTTTGGGTTATAGCATAGCTTCTTAGTTTAAAAATCACCTTGATCATTTTCTAGAGGAATTATCTCATCGGGGTTAATCATTACTGTATGGTTAGTGTTATTTGGTAATAAATTAGAATGTTGGTTATTTTTTGTTAAATTGTTGAGAGATTTGGTCATTTCAGAATAATTATTAGAATGTTGAGGTTTTTGAGAAACACCATAAACTAATTTCAAAAGTTCTTGGACGGTTTTTTGCATAATCATTGCTTGAGAACTCATTTCTTCGGCAGCAGCAGCACTCTCCTCAGCCCCTGAAGCATTACGCTGGGTAACCTGCTCCATTTGAGACATTGCTTTATTAATTTGAAAAATACCTTGGCTTTGTTCTTGGCTGGCAGACGCTACTTCTTCTAAAAGAGCATTGACTTTTTGGGCTTGGTCGGTAATTTCAGCTAAGGATTCTCCCACTTTTTCAGAAATTAAGAGACCGTTTTTGGAAAGATCAATATTGTTTTCAATGATTTCGGTAGTATCTTTAGCAGCTTGGGCACTCCGCTGAGCCAGATTCCGCACTTCTTCAGCTACCACGGCAAAGCCCATTCCGGCTTCCCCGGCGCGGGCTGCTTCTACTGCTGCATTGAGGGCTAAAATATTAGTTTGGAAGGCAATCTCATCAATTACTTTAATAATTTTGGCAATTTGATCGCTGGATTTTTTGATTTCATTCATTGAACCTAGCATTTCTTGCATTTGGGCGTTTCCTTTTTCGGAAGCAATTTTGGTCTGGGCTGACAGTTCGGCGGCTTCTTTAGTATTTTTCGAATTTTGGAGAGCCATAGAAGCAGTTTCTTCCAGAGTAGAAGAAGTTTGCTGGATGGAAGCGGCCTGTTCGGAGTTACCTTCGGCTAATTGTTGATTAGTAGATGCTAATTCTTCGGAAGCGGAGGCTACTTGAGAAGCGGAGCTATTTAAATGGGTGACTGATTCAATAATAGGCTTGGTAATAATCTTATTAAGAAAGAAGGCAATCCCTAAAGCAGTCACTACCGAAAAAATCACTCCTAAAATTTGCATTAATAAGGAATTACCGGTATCTTTCTCAGTTTCTATTGCTAGTTCATTAATTAATTCGTTGTTAATACTAATTAGTTTTTCTACTGTGGAGCGACATTTCCGAATAATATCCGCAAACTCATTAGAGCCCATGTCTCGGATTTGGGCATATATTTTCCTACTATAATTATTTGAGTAGGCTGTAGCCAGTTGGTTGAAATAACGGGATTTTTCTTCCATTGTCGCTAAATAGGGAGTTAATTCTTGCCATAAAGCAGTTTCTTTTTTCGAATGGGGGAGGTTTTCGTACGCCGTAACTCCAGCCTTATAGCGCTTAATGCCTCTCTGAATATATTTTAATTGATTGGCAATATGCCTCTTTTCAATGTCCGCAATCATTAGCGTGCGCACGGAGGACTTAATATCCATAATTCCTTCTT
>JANQHU010000327.1 GCA_028282485.1 Bacillota bacterium | reverse complement strand
TTCCTGGACGACTTTCATCTTGGGGTGATGTTTTTTCAAGTAATTGTAAAATCCGTCCCGCCGTTCTTTTCCGGTACTTTGGGAGGTCATGCCGTTAATCATGACTACGTTACCTTGGCCTTTTAACTTTTTGCCAAGCCATTTGGCCCCTAAAGAAGCCGCTTTTAAGTTATCGGTAGCCACAAAACTGGCCACTTTATCGCTATAAATTGCAGTATCAACAGCTACGATGGGGATGTTTTTCTTGGTAGCTAGATTAACCATGGGAACGATTTTTTGGGAATCACAGGGAGCAATCGCGATGGCTGCTACTTTACGATTAATTAGACTCTTGGTTACGCGAATTTGCCCTTTGATATCATCGGATTTAGCCGGGCCCACTAAAAGCAGTTTGACTTTCAGGTCTTTAGCAGCTTGTTCGGCGCCGCTATTAATAATCATCCAGCCTTGATGAGTAGCTGATTTGGTAACGAAGCCGACCATTACCGGTTTGCGGGCAAAGACACTACCAGCTAAAGTAGCAGATATACAAACGAATAGAAAGACAGCTAACCAACGTTTTGTTTTTGAAACCATTAATTATTCGCCTCCTTGAATTGTTGAAAAATAAGCTTTTAAAAAATCCCTTTTACAGCATCTTGGTTAGAATTTATCACCACCTTTAATATATCGTCAAGCTAAAAACTTTGATTTAGCTTTTTTCCCTTTAAATTGTAAAACGTTTGGTCATTTTTTGTAGTTCTTCAGCCATGCTGGATAATAAGGCCGCCGCTTGTAAAATTTCTTTCATGCTAACGGTTTGTTCCTGGGAAGCGGCAGTTACTTCTTGGCTACCGGCGGAGGATTCTTCAGCAATGGCAGCGATATTCTGGTTCATTTCCACCACTTTATTTAATTTGAAGGTCATCATTTCCAGATCCTTGGTAATGTTCTTTACCCCAAAATCCGTCTCTTTACTGGTAGCCACGATTTTTTCGAAAGCAATCTGGGCTTCCGCCGCTACTTTATTTCCCTGGCTAACCTCATCAACCCCGGCCAGGGTGCGGTGGGAGACTTGAATTGATTCATTTCGAATTTCTGTTAAGATATCACTAATATTTTTAACAGCTTCGGCGGATTCGTGAGAGAGACGACTGATTTTATCAGCTACTACTGCAAAACCTTTGCCGTATTCCCCGGCTCGAGCGGCTTCCAGAGAGGCATTAACCGACAAGAGATCAATCTGCTCAAAAATGTGGTTGATTACTTCCAAAATGCGATTAATCTCGTGGGATTTTTTTTCTAAAACATTGGCCGCAATCTGAATGGAATAGATCTCTTTCTCAATGTTTTTGATTTGATGTAAAATTCTTAAGATCTTTTCATGGCCCCCTTCGGCTGCCTGTAAGGCGTTTTCGGCTACGGTTAAGACTTGTGTGGAGCTCTGAGAGACATTATCATTGACGACTAAGAGATCGGTAACTACTTGTACTGTTTTTTGGGATTCTTCCGCTTGTTCGGAAGCCCCCCGGGCTAATTCCTGCATGGTGAGAGCAATTTGATCACTGGCCCGGGAGTTGTATTCGGCATTAGTTTTGAGAGAGTCGGTGGAAGTATTTATTTTAGTACTATTCTCGATGATTTTTCCGATTAATTCCCGTAAATTAGAGACCATCTTACTAAAAGAGTTGGCTAAAACTGCCGTCTCATCTTTAGTTTTAATTTCTACTGCCTGGACTTGCAGGTTGCCAGACGCAATAGTACGGGAAAATTGGACCAATTTGCCAATGGCCCCGGCAATTCGGCTAGAAAAGATGACGGCTCCTAAGATACTTAACAGGCCCGTGAGGATAATACTACCCAGTATGATTAAACCAATAAAGCGTAACTTTTCATCTTCGGTGGCTTTTAATTCATGTTGCAACCGGAGTTCTGTGGCAATTAGTTCATTAACCACATCTTTAATAAAGAGGGCCGAATCTTTAATTTCCTCCCGGGCAATAATATATTCTTCTTCTTCATTTTTTTCGACTGACTCGAGGGCGGCGATGACATTTTCATTATAGGTTTCGATTAAACCTTCTAAAGATAAAAGGGCGGTAATTCCGTCCTCATCGGTAATGCGTTCTTGTAAAATGGTTAATTGGTTTTTGACAAAGGCAATATCAGCAAACATTTTTTCCTTAGCCGCATTATCCTTGAAAATGTAATATTTTTTAATCGCTTGATGAATCTCTTGGGTAGGAGTAACGATAGTATTAGCGATAATGGTGGTCTCAATCATCGTATTTAATTTGTCGATGGAGTCTTTTAATGAAACATAGGTGAAAATACTAGTACTCCCAATAAGGAAGACTACAATTAAGAAACCCAAAATTATTTTTAACTTAAAAGACAAGCCTTTTTTGAATTTTGAGATTCTTCGCATGGGGAACCTCCGTGTAAATTTATAACAAAATAGTAAACTTTTTTAAATGATGTCCATACAAATAATTTATCGGATTATTTTCTGAAAAACTTTATTAGATATTACCTGTTTTTATCCAGTCAAAAGGCTTGTAATGAAGCGGAAGATTGGTTTATAATTATTTTGCAATATTTATATAGTAATTTTTGTTAGAGGATGATCGTAGATTAAAGAAGATATGGGGGGATTTTGGTTAGCAAAGAGAGTAACAAAAAATAAAAAAAGGATGGAAGCTAAGGATGAATGATTTTTTTAGTGCAATTATTTTGGGGATTGTGGAAGGATTAACCGAATTTTTGCCGATTTCTTCAACGGGCCATTTGATTTTAGTGAACCAGTTTATCGGTTTTCAAGGCAATTTTGAGAATATGTTTAATATTGTCATTCAATTGGGCGCTATTTTATCGGTAATTGTTTATTTTCGCAAACGCTTGATTCCTTACGGGGCCAATCAAGAACCAGCCCAAAAACAAGCTATCTGGAATCTCTGGGCCAAGACTCTGGTAGCCGTAGTTCCGGCTCTGATCTTGGGCAAGCTTTTCGGGGAAGGGATTGAGCTGTGGCTCTTTAACCCCGTCACCGTAGTGATCATGTTGGTGATTGGGGGGGGCTTCCTAATCTTTATCGAAAATCGCAAGCAAGAAGCTCGTATTAAGACGGTCAAGGATCTTACTTTTAGGCTGGCCTTAGCCATTGGCTTAATTCAGTGCCTGGCCATGATTCCAGGAACCTCTCGGTCGGCGGCAACGATTATCGGGGCTATGCTGCTGGGAGTCTCCCGAGGCGCTGCCGCGGAGTTCTCCTTCTT
>JANQHU010000325.1 GCA_028282485.1 Bacillota bacterium | reverse complement strand
TATAACAAAATTAAAAATCTGCATAATTTGATAGTGCTTATTTTAAAAAATCTTCAGTGAGGTTTTTGTTGAAATAAAATTTTCATGCGTTAGCCGTGTTCTGATGGGTAAATCTACTTGACACCTTATTTAAAAAAGGGTACAATCAATTATTGAGGATAGAACAAGGCCGAGTTCTTACTCGGCTTACTTTAGTTTTACAAGGTTATGTGATTGTCAATCACAAAAGTAATTTATTTTTTCAAGACACTCTTTTTTAACCAATTGGCGAGAAGTTTAGGTTTGTAATTTTAGATTTTATTAATTAGTTTTAACTATATTTTAGGAGGTGACGGCGATCTTAGATTTAGGGATTGTTATTTCGTTAGTAATAGGAATAAGTGTTGGTTACTTAGGCTTTTGGCTTAACAGTATTTTCAAAATGCAATCAGCCAAAGATACCGCACAGAAAATTATAAGTGATGCTCAAAAAGAGGTTGATGCTCTAAAGAGAGAGGCTTTGTTAGGGGCAAAAGAAGAAGCCTTAAAAGTTAAAAATGAGATTGAACGGGAAAACCGAGAACGTCGTGCTGATATTCAGCGTTTAGAAAAACGTTTATTACAAAAAGAAGAGTCGATTGATCGAAAGTTTGAGGTTCTTGAAAAAAAAGAAGAAACACTTGTCAAAAAAGAAAATGAAATCGAGAAGTTAAGAAATGAGTTGCAAGATATTCATCAAAAACACCGTCAAGAATTAGAAAGAATATCTGGATTGACCGGAGAAGAAGCTAAAAATATCTTGTTGAGAGATGTGGAAGAAGAAGTAAGTCAAGAGATGGCCATCAAGATTCGGGATATGGAAACTAAAGCGAAAGAAGAATCCGAACGTCGAGCTAGAAATATTATTTCACTAGCTATTCAGCGCTGTGCCGCTGACCAGGTGGCCGAAGCAACTGTTTCGGTGGTAGTTCTTCCTAATGACGAGATGAAAGGAAGAATTATTGGGCGCGAGGGTCGCAATATTCGAGCCTTAGAAACGTTAACCGGAATTGATCTGATTATTGATGATACTCCCGAAGCGGTAATTTTATCAGGCTTTGATCCCGTGCGCCGGGAAGTAGCGCGACTAGCCTTAGAAAAGCTGATTGTGGACGGACGAATTCATCCGGCTCGCATTGAAGAAATGGTGGAAAAGTCCCAAAAAGAAGTGGAAAATATTATCAAGGAAGAAGGCGAAAGAGCTTTACTTGAGACAGGAATTCATGGTTTGCATCCTGAATTGATTAAGCTTTTGGGTAGATTAAAATACCGTACCAGTTATGGTCAAAATGTCTTGCAACACTCCATTGAAGTGGCCCATTTGAGTGGCATGATGGCCGGCGAGCTGGGAGTAGATATCAATTTTGCCAAACGGGCCGGATTATTACACGATGTGGGAAAAGCGGTAAATCACGAACTCGAAGGGCCTCATGTAACAATTGGGGCGGATCTGGTCAAAAAATATCGGGAAAGTGCTCAAGTGATCAATGCGGTTGCTGCGCATCATGGAGATGTGGAAGCTATTACGATTGAGGCCACGTTAATTCAGGCAGCTGACGCTGTTTCGGCAGCGAGGCCTGGTGCCCGTCGTGAAACTCTGGAAACCTATATAAAACGGTTAGAAAAGTTAGAAAATATTGCCGATTCCTTTGAAGGAGTTGAAAAAGCATATGCTATTCAAGCGGGTCGGGAAATTCGGATCATGGTTAAGCCGGAAAAAGTTGATGATTTAAATGCGGTCAGAATTGCACGAGAGATTGTCAAACGCATTGAAGAAGAATTAGAATATCCCGGACAGATTAAGGTAATTGTGATTCGCGAAACCAGAGCTATTGAATATGCTAAATAGTATAAAAGATATTTATACCAGGATTTATTAGATTAGCTATGGAGGGGGAAAAAAATGAAAGGTATCTTCTGGAAAGAGGGAGAGTCCTTCTCCAATTCCATGAATTTAATTGCTTTTTTGTTAGTGAGATATCCGGAAATTGGTTCGGTACGCTTTGATCCCCGGCAAAAAACTTTACAGTTTTCTTTTGTTTTAACTAAAGAACTGTCGGCAGAAGAAAAGCTCGAGTTTCGAAAGCATTTATTGCTTAGTTTAGAGTCGATATCACAGTTGTTAGAAAAAGATTTTTGTAAAACGGAAATTAATTTTACCTCATGTGATAATCTAAATTTTTTAGAAGTTACTAGAGATGTTAATTATCTGAGCCAGGAAGAGATTGCCCTGATCACTGGAGTAGTGCGACAGTTTTTTGAGACTTCTTTATTATTAGAACAAGAAGAAATGATTCAAGAAGATGATATTGCGCTGCAAGAAGAAATGATTGACCATATGTTGGAAGATTTAAAAGATTCCCACCATGAAAAAAGATTACTAGGTTTTCGGGAGGAAGGCCGTGTCCTCGTCTTTAATCGAGCTAATTTACCAAAATAGAACCATTGGATAACAATGGTTTTTTTTGATTTTGATTTTTTGTAGAGAGAAGATAAAGGAGAATTAAGAGCTTGAGGATTTTATTTATTGGAGATATTGTCGGAAGACCGGGCAGACGAACTGTAAAAAATATTTTAAAGAAAATCATTGAAGAAGAAGATCTGGATTTAGTAATTGGTAATGGAGAGAATGCGGCTGGGGGCTTTGGCTTATCCTACGAAACCTGCCAGGAACTTCTTTATGCTGGAATTGATGTGATTACTTTAGGTAATCATACCTGGGATAATAAAGATATTTTTAATACTCTTGAACGGGAAACAAGGGTGGTTCGGCCAGCTAATTATCCGGCGGATACGCCTGGTCAGGGCTACTACCTTGCGGAAACTACCAAAGGAGATTTAGTGGGAGTTATTAATTTATTAGGACAAGTCTTTTTAGAAGCATTGGCTTCTCCTTTTGAGGTAGCTACCGAATTAATAGACTTAATTAAACCACAGACCAATATTATATTAGTAGATTTTCACGGGGAAGCTACCTCGGAAAAAATGGCTTTAGGATATTATCTGGATGGCCAAGTAACTGCGGTAGTCGGGACTCATACTCATGTCCAAACTGCTGATGAACAGCTCTTACCAAAAGGAACAGCCTATATTACCGATGTGGGAATGACGGGACCGAGTAACTCTATTTTAGGGATTGATCCGAAAATTGTAGTTAAAAAATTTATTACGAAGCTGCCGGTTCGTTTTGAAGTGGCTAAAGGGGCGACCCAGTTTAACGGGGTTATTATCGAAGTTGATTTAACCGGAAGAGCAACAAGTATCAAAAGAATTCAGCGTAACATGACAAATTAATAACGGCTTGGCTATTATTGCTTAAAGGGAAATAGTAATAATGACTAGAATTCATAAAAAATAAACGACCTCGATTGTTTAATTACAAAAAGTGATATTAATCTCTGAGTTTTAGAAAAGGGAGGCGTTTTTTTATGGAACTGGTAGGTGAAAAGGTATTATTACGGCCCTTGGCGATCAGTGATTTAATTTACTTTAAGAAATGGAATCAAGATGAAGAATTACAATGTTTTACAGATTCCTCCCATGGGCAAGAGTTAGAACTACTAAAAAAATGGTATCAGGATTCTCTTAAAAGTCGCTATTATAAAATATTTACTATTGTTACTAAAAATGACTTAGTAATCGGCGATTTGGAATTAGATCATATCTGTTGGAACAAACGTGAAGCGGAATTGCGGATCAGAATCGGTGAAAAGAATTATTGGAATCAAGGATTGGGAAGCGAAGCATTAAAAATAATTGTTAAACATATTATGATTAGAGAACGTTTTAACCGAATCTATTTAAGAGTATACCAATTTAACCAACGGGCGATTCACTGTTATTTAAAGAACGGATTTAAAAAAGTAGGTATTTTACAACGAAAGAAGCCGGGCTGGAAAAATATTATTTTAATGGAATTAAAAAAAGCTGATTATTTTACTAATCAAAAGAATCTGGTTAATTATTTTGCTGGCTAGACTTTTAAAAAAGGAATTTATGAGGTATCTGTCGAAAAAGGCCAAGGTGACTCAAGTAGGAGGGGATATTTGTTGGCAAAAATTAAAATTGCAATAGCTGATAATAATCGCGAATTATGTCAATATTTTTCCGAATTAGTCTCCTTGCAAGAAGATATGGAGTTGGCGGCGGTAGCATATAATGGGATTGAAGCTTTACAGGTGATCGAGGAAAAACAACCGGATGTTTTAATTCTCGATATTACTATGCCATATCTTGATGGTATTGGAGTTTTGGAGAAGTTTACAGAATTTAAAAAGAAGCCGATGATCATTATACTTACTGCATTTGAGCAAGAAGCAATGATTCAGCGCTTAATTGGTTTAGGTGCAACCTATTATATGGTAAAACCATTTGAACCAGCTATCGTCTTTGAAAGGATTCGGCAGTTTTTTCTTGGCAGTTCGAAAGTAAATACATCGGTGCCAATACCAAAAGAGAAAGAAGAATCCTATGAAAGTCTTAAAAAAGTAAGTGAAAAATCTGCTAATCATTTAGAGTTTGAAGTTAGTAAATTATTTCACGAAATGGGTATTCCCGCTCATTTTAGAGGGTATGCTTATTTAAGGGATGCAATTATTATTGCCGCTCAAGAACTAGAAGTGTTAGGTAATATCACAAAAAATTTATACCCGAGGATTGCTGAGAAATATAACTCAACTCCTAGCGGAGTAGAGTCGGCTATCAGACATACCATTGAGATCAGTTGGGAACGGGGAAATGCTGATTATATGGAACAGTTTTTTGGTTGTGATAATCAAAGAAATCGATTTCCTACTAGTGCTTCGTTCATTGCGAGAATAGCTGATAAATTGCGTTTAGAGTGTATTAATACATAATTTTAGTGGTGCGGAAAGGATTTAAATGGATATTAAAGGCTTGTTTTTACAAGATTTGGCAGAATTACTACGGACAAAATATAATTTGCCAAAATTTCGAGCCAAACAAATATACCAATGGGTTTTTCAAAAAAATGTTGCTGATTGGCAGGAAATGACTGATTTGCCCCGGGAATTACGCAATATGTTAATGGAAACGGGGTTATCCTTAACACCCCTTGCGGTAGAAAAGATCACAGAAGCTAGTGATGGAACTAAAAAATTTTTATTTAAATTAGTGGATGGCCAATTTATTGAAGGGGTTTATCTTCCGGAAAAAGAACGAAATACTATTTGTTTCTCAACCCAAGTTGGTTGTAAAATGGGGTGCCGATTTTGTGCTACGGGCCAAAACGGTTTTGTGCGGAACCTGAGTGCAGGCGAAATTGTTGATCAACCCTTAACAATAAGTCGGTATTTAGGGAGAAAAATTAATAATATAGTGGCTATGGGTCAAGGAGACCCCTTTGATAATTATGAAGCATTACTAAAAGCAGTACGGATTATTAATGACCAAAAGGGTTTAGGAATTGGAGCCAGACATATCACCATTTCGACTTGTGGTTTGATTCCGGGGATTAACAAATTAATGGAGGAAGGCCTACAAGTGGGGTTGGCGATTTCCTTACATGCGGCTGAAGATGAATTACGCAATTATTTAATGCCCATTAACCGGAAATATCCGCTAAATGAATTAATCAAGGCTTGCCACAAATACATAGAAAAGACTAAGCGAAGAATTACTTTTGAATATACCATGCTCAAAGGGATTAATGATCGGCCTCGTGATATGGAAAATTTGAGTAATTTATTAAGGGGATTACTATGTCATGTGAACTTAATTCCCTTTAATAAAGTGACTGGGACCTCGTTGCAACGTTCATTAACTTCGCGCATCAATGAATTTGCCTATTTTTTAAATAATAATGGCATCGAGACGACAATTCGCAAAGAGCGGGGCCTTGAACTAGCGGCTGCATGTGGCCAATTAAGTGGAAAGAGGCAGAAAACATGAAGAATTGGTTGGAACAACTAGGGAATGGTTTGAAAAAAAAAGAAAAAGAAGCTTCAGACGATGTAGTTGTGGAAGAAACCATCCGGAGAAAGCCTCCGCACCGGAAGGGAAGTAATAATGATCGCGAAAATGTAACTGAAGCTACCAGAATTGCGAGGCATGCTCAGGAGATTCCGCCCCGAGAACAAATAGTATTTGAAGTGGTATCTGGGAGTGACTATGGGAGACGCTTTTTTGGGATTACCAGTGAAATTAAAATAGGCAGGCAGTTAGAAAATCATATTCAACTAAGTGATCCCAAAGTTTCGCGGTTTCATTCGGTGATTTATAATCAAGATTCTAAACTGACTATCGAAGATTTACAAAGCACTAATGGGAGCCGGGTTAATGGAGAATTAATTACTGGCAAAAAAGAATTAGTTTCGGGTGACATCCTTAAAATTGGAGAAACAGAAATTAGAGTAGACATAACTAAATAATACGCCCGAGGAGTGAGTCGATGAGAATAGGGGCGCTAACTGACTGTGGCAAAGTTCGAGTAAAAAATGAAGATGCTTTTGGATATCGCGATAATTTATTTGTCGTAGCTGATGGTATGGGTGGTCATGAAGCAGGAGAGGTAGCCAGTGCTATCGCCGTTGAGAAAATTTTGAAGGCTAATTTTAGTTTTCAAGAAAATATTGAAGAAGAGTTAGTTAATGCTATCTTGGGAGCTAATCAAGCAATTGTGAATCGTATCAATCTAGAAAATCAACTCCAGGGGATGGGGACGACGATTGCCGTTTTGCTGTTGGATATTGATCAAGCTCATCTGGCTCACATTGGAGATAGTCGAATCTATAGGCTTTCGGAGAAAAAACTTTGGCAGTTAACCAGCGATCATTCTTTAGTGGAAGAGCTAGTCAAGCAGGGCGGTCTTACCAGAGAAGAGGCCCGCAATCATCCCCAGCGAAATGTGTTAACCCGGGCGTTGGGTACGCGTAGTTTTTTGGAAGTAGCATATCAAGTGGCCATCCTCAAACCGGGTGATAAATTTTTATTATGTACCGATGGCTTAACCGGACTGGTTGGTGAGGAGCTGCTGCGCGAGTTGTTAGCTGCGGATTTACCACCACAAGTGATTGCCAACGAGTTAGTAAAAAAAGCTAATGAATTGGGTGGCAGTGATAATATTACAGTGATAGTGATTGAGCTATAAATTGAGTGAGATTAGGTTTAAGAGGTGAGAATGTGATTGGCAAAGTCTTAGGAAGACGCTACCGTCTTATAGAGTTAATCGGCGAAGGCGGAATGGCTTTAGTTTATAAAGCAGAATGCTCTTTACTTTGTCGTGTCGTTGCGGTGAAGATCCTGCGACCGCAATATGCAAATGATGTTGATTTTGTAGAGCGTTTTCGGCGCGAAGCTAGAGCCGCGGCTAGTTTATCTCATCCTAATGTAGTAGGAATCTTTGATGTGGGACAAGAAGATGGGATCAATTATATTGTAATGGAGTATTTACCGGGAGATAATTTAAAAAGTATTATCAAAAAAAATGCGCCGTTACCCATTTCTCGGGCTTTGGAGATTACGAAGCAGATTGCAGAGGCTCTAAATCATGCCCATCAAAGAAATATCATTCACCGTGATATTAAGCCACATAACATTTTAGTTACCCCGGAAGGACAAATTAAGGTAACGGATTTTGGGATCGCCCGAGCGATTAGTGTTAGTTCTTTTACCCAAACAGGAGAAGTATTGGGTTCAGTGCAGTATTGTTCACCGGAACAAGCAAAAGGAGAGCCGGTAGGGCCCCAATCGGATATTTATTCATTGGGATGTGTCTTATACGAATTGTTAACGGGGCGAGTCCCCTTTGCGGGAGAATCATCCATCGCTATTGCTATGCAGCATCTGCAAGGGGAATATACGAGTATTAAAGAAATTCGTACGGATATTCCAGATAAATTAGTCAAAATAGTAGCTAAAGCAATGGACAAAGATTTAGCAGAGCGTTATCCTAGTGCCTTAGCAATGACTAAAGAAATTACGTTTTTGCAAAATAACCAAAGTAAAGTTAGTTCAAGAGATTCCTTTCAGGAAGTCGACTTGCCCACTCAAGTTTGGACGGAGCCTTTGGTAGTAGAGCCCCAAAAAGAGGTTGAACAAGGGGGGAAGCGGCGTAAAAGATCTGTGGGTTTCTGGATCGCTACAGTAGCAGGATTGCTTACAATAGTTAGTATTTCAATGTTATTATTGATGATGAATGTTGTAAATCCTTTACCGCCACAGGTTAGTGTCCCGGACTTGAAGGGGAAAGATATCAACTATGCTAAAGGTTTACTCTTAAAGCAAAAATTAGAGTTAAAAGTTGTCAATCGGTTGTATAATGCCAATTTTCCCAACGATACGATTATCTCCCAGTATCCCATCCCCGGCAGAAAAAAGCGAGCCGGGACTGAGGTGGAAGTGGTAGTTAGTAAAGGGCCGCAATTGGTAAAAGTACCCTTATTAATTGGCAAAAGTCAGCGAGAGGTAGAGTTGATTTTAGAAGAAACCGGATTACTGTTAGGAGAAGTTTTGACAGATTATAATCCGAATTATGAAAAAGAGGTTGTCATTAAACAGCTACCGGAACAGACTACTCAGATTGAAAAAGGAGCTAGTGTTTCTATAACCCTTAATTCTGAAGTTAATAATGAAATTGAGGTTCCTAATTTTATTGGAAAACCCTTATCTGAAGTCCAAGCAGAATTAAATAATCTCGGCTTAGTTTATAACCAAGCTAAACCAACTACAAGTGACATTTATCCTAAAGGGGTAGTCACGGATCAAACTCCGGTTCCCTACTCAAAAGTGGCTAAGGGTACCGCCATGAATTTTATGGTTAGTAAAGGCCCTTTAAATGAGTCAAATAATGATTTTTGAGAGAAAGGCTAAAGAATTTTAATGATCGGAAGAGTAATTAGAGCAATTACAGGGCATTATTATGTTGAAGATCAGGATGATCCGGCAGTTATTATTGAGTGTGCGGTTAGAGGAAAAGTAAAAAAGTATAACAAGGAAATCTTAGTAGGGGATTTGGTTGAATATATTCTTAATGATACAAAGGGCCTTATTACAGGAGTTTTGCCGCGAAATTCCATTTTGAAGCGGCCTTTTATTGCCAATGTGGACTTATTAATTTTGGTCTTTGCCCATCATCACCCGGAGCCTAATGATCTCTTAATAAATAGATTTATCGTCTTAGCAGCAGCAGCTGAGATCCCCTTTTTAATCGTCTTTAATAAATCTGATCTAGTTTTAAAGGGAAATGACCTAGATATAGCGAATAAGTATATAAGTTATGGATATCAAGTAATATCTACCAGTACCATAACCAAAAGCGGAGAACTCGCCTTGCAAAAAGCCATTGAGGGAAAAACCGCAGTCCTGGCAGGGCCTTCCGGAGTGGGGAAGTCGGCTATTTTGAACATGTTAGCTCCGCAGTATCGGTTAC
>JANQHU010000290.1 GCA_028282485.1 Bacillota bacterium | reverse complement strand
GTAGGCTTGGATATGATTGCCGTCCCCGGGGAGACCTCATCAGAAACAATTGCCGGAATTATCGCTGACGAAATGGCCATTGGGATGATTAATAATAAGACTACTGCGGTGCGTATCATTCCGGTACCGGGAAAATCCGTCGGGGAGATGGTGGAATTTGGAGGATTATTAGGCAGTGCTCCGATTATGCCTCTCAATAGCTTTAGTGCCACCAAATTCGTGCAACGGGGTGGCCACATCCCCGCCCCTTATCGCGGCTTAACCAACTAAATCCACAAATTTTTTCCGGTGTCTTTTGCGAAAGGCACCGGGGCTAAATCCTTCAATATTTTTAAAAACAAAACAAAAATAACTAGTACTATCGTAACCAACCATTTTGGCGATTTCTCCAATAGTTAAATCAAAATTATTAATTAAAAAATCTTTACTTTTATTAATTCTGACTTGATTTAAATATTCAAAGGGCCTGATTTGCATAATATTTTTAAATAACAAACACAAATGTTGCGGGGTTATTTTCATAATATCGGCTAATTCTTCCAACGTCAAAATTTGATCATAATGAGTATTAATATAATCAATTACCGGTCTTAATTTTAATTGTTTTTGCTGCAAATAGCTAAAAGACATGATAGATAAACCTTCCCTTATTAGTACTTTTTGTTAAATATAACGAACTTTCCTTAAAATCAGTTCCCACAAAATCTAATAAAGGAATAATTGCTTTTCCTACGAAAGCTACGCTTGCAACAAAGAAAGGGAATCTTTTAGGCTAATCTTGCCATTATAATACCGGGGAATAATCGTAGATTTATTTAGTGTAATGCAGGCTTCAATATCCTCCGCCATGCCTATCTCTGCCAAATAACGGCCGTGTTTAGTATTTCTAATAAAAGCATCTAAATTGTGCATCGCATTTTCCCAGACGTATTTGGCTACCTTGGCTTCATCTGTTAAGTGCAGATTAGTCTGACTTTCTTGTAATAAATGAATAATCATTCCCGCCAGTGCTAAGTCTTCTAAGCTCATATTATTACCCATACCCGCACAAATCAGGGTCAAATCCTGGTCACTGGTCTTTAAGTAATCAACTAAAGCATTGATATTCAAAAAAGAACCGATTAAAACTTCTGCCGCTCCTTGGGCATTTTTGATGGCTCTCGTACCATTAGAAGTACAAAAAAGTACTTTTTTGCCCCCCACTTTGGCTTTGGTATACTCTAAAGGTGAATTACCCAGCTCAAAACCCTCAATTTTATATCCTTTCCGTTCCCCACCAGTGACACATTCTCCAGCTCCTAATCTATGTACCAAATCAATAACTTCATTGGATTCCACAGTCGGAATTATTTCGGTAGCATTATTTGCCAGAGCGGTTACAATGGTACTGGAAGCTCTTAAGACATCAATAACTACCGCTCTTTTTTCGACTCTCTCCCAACTATTGTTAGTTTGTGGTAACAATAAAACATTAATTTCCATCTTATTTTCTTCACCATTTTCTTTTTTATTTTAAAAATATTTACCTACATTCTAAAATAATCACTATTGTAACAAAAGTCAACTATAATTATTAAAAAATTTTAAATTATTATTGTTAACCTTTGCTTCAGAGACTTTTTTTGTAATCATTTATAATCTATTATCGTCAAATTAATCATAAAAAAAAGCGGTAAAATATAGCATAATTAATTTCTTTTTTAAACTCTACCTGTTTTTTTATCATATTTTTCACGCTTTCTTAATCTTCCCTAATGTGGCGTGAATATGATATTACAAATATATTTATAATTTGGTGGTGATTAAGATGCTGTCTAATAAATCTTGGCAAAACAAATTATCCCCGTTAATCCGCCAAAAACAAACTATCCTTAATGGAGATACTTCCTTTCGTTTACTCTTGGAATTGAAAGACCATAAAACAGATGAAATATTTCCGATTATCGATGGTTATCGCGGCTCCGTTTACCGGACCATGGATTTACTACCTCTAATTGCACTAGAAATATCCGGCTATTCTTTAGAGGAATTAGCTCGTTCTCCTTATATTCAAAAGGTATGGCTTGATACCAAAGTATATATTCGCCTGAATACCGCCGTTCCAACAGTGGGTGCCAATGTCTTTCATAAGCACAATTATGCTGGCAAAAATATTGCCGCCGCAATTATCGACACCGGGATCTATCCCCACAAAGATTTTACCAAACCCCGGAATCGTCTCTTAGTCTTTAAAGATTTTGTTGCAAATAGGTCTAAACCCTATGATGATCACGGCCATGGGACTCATGTGGCTGGAATTATCGCTGGTAATGGGCGCGCCTCTAATAAACATTATCGGGGCATGGCTCCCGAAGCAGGCATTGTAGCCATTAAAGCCCTTGATAAACACGGCCAGGGTAATGCTTCCGATATCATCTCCAGTATTGAATGGTGTATTAATAATTCGGCCCTTTATAATATCAAAGTACTCAATCTCTCTTTAGGTTCTCTAGCACAAGAATCTTTTCAGATGGATCCCATCTGCCGGGCCACTTCCGTCGCCTGGGAGAAAGGGCTCTTTATCTGTGCCGCCGCCGGTAATGACGGGCCAACCCTGAAAACCATTGATTCCCCAGGCATCAACCCCCGGATAGTTACCGTAGGTAATATTAATGATCAAGCCACTGCTAATCCTCAAGATGATGAGTTGAATCCTTCGTCCAGTAGAGGCCCAACGATTGATAATTATCCTAAGCCGGACTTAGTCGCCCCGGGAACTAATATTACTTCCACTTGGCTTAATAATGAATACAAAAGCCTGACCGGGACTTCCATGGCCACTCCGGTGGTATCCGGAGCCGCTCTCTTGATCCTTAGCATATGGCCCCATCTAAAACCCCCGGAAATTAAAAGTATTTTGAAAAAAAATTCCCGCAATTTAGGTTTATCCAGAAATTTACAAGGAGCAGGTGAATTAAACCTTAGTGAATTATTAAAAAAATCCGGGAATAAATAAATGAAACAGGAGGAACTTAACTTCCTCCTGCTTTTTAAAAGGTAATATCTAACTTTTGCCCTAAGTGAGGGGGATTTGCTTTCGGCGCGGGAGCACTTGCCAAAATTTTCTGGACATCTTCTTCTTGTTTTTCTAAACCTTTCCGAAGTAGATTGGTCGGGACATCTGCCGGGACTCCTTGAGTAATCCCGGTTCCGGAACTAATCGTATTCATCATATCAGAATCCATAGCATCATCTCCTTGCATCTTAAAAAATCTCTATATATTATTTTCGGCAAAAACAGGAATAATGTTTAACATTTTTTTACATAAAAATTCGTTTAGAAAAACTACCCGCCCTTTTACCAGCGTGCAGACTACTCTAAAATCCTCATCTAACACCACCAAATCCGCTGCTTTGCCGGAAGCTAGACTTCCTTGCACCTGATCCACTCCCAACAAACAGGCCGGATTATAGGTGGCCATGCGTACGGCTTCTGTTAAAGGGACTCCGGCTTCTTGAACCATCTTTTGCACTGCTTTTTCTAAGGTCAAAGTACTACCAGCCAAACGGCCCCTTTGATCTAATAATTTGTGATCTCTTAAACATAAATCACCGTCAACCCCGGTATAATTTCCGTCCGGTAAACCCGCCGGGCTCATGCCATCGGAAATTAAGATTAACTTTTCGGGACCTTTTAATTGATAAAAAAGCCTGACCGTCGCCGGATGTAAATGAACCCCGTCCACGATCAGTTCTAAACTCAATTCTGGTTCCAGTAAGGCGACCCCTAAGATCCCGGGTTCCCGATGATGAAAAGGACGCAAT
>JANQHU010000249.1 GCA_028282485.1 Bacillota bacterium | reverse complement strand
GTTATCTAACTAAAGATATCCCGGTGCTTCTTTTATTTAGGAGGTATTTTTGTTAATCTTCATCATCAATAGTTAACAATATTTCTAACAAGAAATGATCATTATTTTCATCCTCCTCAATCGTTCGATCGGTTTGGTTTAGTTCGAAATGTAATTTTTCTTGATGTTTTGGCTCTCTTTCACCGGATAATTCACTGAGGATAAAAATTTGTTCATCGGTGAGCACCCTGCGAATGCGGCGTTTCATGCGGCGGGCTTTGGCGGCAATTTTGCCTCTTAAATATGTAATCTGGCGTTTTTTAGCGCGAATTAAGCGCCGATTATATGTGCGGGTTGATTTAAGTCGCTTTAAATCTAAACGGTATTTTTGTAACTTATGTCTTAAGGAAAGTGTCTCTTTTTCAAAAGCTTGCCGAATCTCAAGAATGCGATAGCGTTGTTTAAAACTGAGGTTGAGGGAATGATATTCTTTAGTAATTATTCTGGGAGAGGGATCAGCTATGGCGGCATAGCCCCAGGAACCAGTTAAAAGCAAGGTGAAAAGGGAAATAATGAGTATTTTTTTCATAATAATTAATCACCTCCTTGGTCATTACCTGCATTTTATAAAACATTTGTGAAAAGAATATGGATAGAAAATAGAGATTTAATGAAGCTTGCTAAAAAACATTGAGATTTTTTAAAGGAGAAGTTCTGTGGGAGCAAGAAAATGAAAGCATTTAAAAATAAAAAATAAAGAGGGGGGTTATGATGCTGCGGAAAATCAGATATTTTATTTTTCCGGAACCGGAAATTCATTAGCAATTGCCCAAAGTATTTTAATGGGTTTAGAGAAGACAGAAATTATCTTGATTCCAAAAGTCTTTAATGAAAAATTGGAGTTAACCGCTGCAAGAGTCGGTTTTGTTTTTCCGGTTTATGTAATGGGCTTGCCGCGCATGGTAAACGAATTTTTGCAAAACTTAGATTTAAGAAAGGTCGAATATGTCTTTGCTATTGCAAAATGATTACTTATGATCCCGAAAAACACCAAGATCAAGAGCAGACCAGAGAACGTTTACCAGAGATAGTAAAGTTGATTCAGGAAAAAAAGGAATCTCTTCAGGAGATCAGGCCCAGTTTTCAAAATAAATTATTTAGTTTTGTCAATAGAGGAGCGGTCGGACAGTTTAAAAATTTTGGGCAAAAGTTTTGGGCTACCGAAAAATGTAATCAGTGCCGTATTTGTGAGCGCATCTGCCCCAGGACTAATATAGAAATGAAAGATGATAAACCGATGTGGCAGCATAATTGCGAACTCTGCCTCGCTTGTATTCAATGGTGTCCCCAGGAAGCAATTGAGTACAAAGGAATATCTCAAAATCGCCCCCGATACCATAACGCAGCGGTAAAGGTGCAAGAGTTGTTGTTAAAATGAAATACCGCAGTACTTAAGAGGGCTAGTAATTGCCATAAATTGTGCCTGTAGGAGAACCCTATGGGTTTTTTTTAATTTCGAAAAAGTTTCCCAAAGGTTGTTTTGAAAAAATGTCGAAAATATGTAATGAAGATGTAGTAATTTTGTTGAAACGGTGATAAAATGAAAGTAGAAATTCGTGGTGTTGAAGATTTGAGTTATCGGGAAAGGCAAGTGGTAGTTTTGAAGGAGATGGGGGAAGCTACCGAAAAGATTGCCAAAAAGCTAAAGATTTCACCAAGTTCAGTGGCTACTTTATATAATAGGGCCAAGGCCAAGGGTTATCAAGTAGTTATTGTTTTGCCAGGAGATGCTTTGGGTCTAAACGGAATTGATGAAGATGAAGGTGAAGGAAATGAATAAAAGAGATCATCAGGGTGCTAAAAAAGAGAAGTTAAATAATTTAATTAATATTAAGACTTATTGGTCTGCCATTCGAAATAAAAAAGAGGCTTATGCTGAATTTAAAAAAGAGGATAAACCCGGTAAATTTTTATTAACGAAAAAGATTGGTTATAAATGGCGTTTTCAAATTAATTCCGGTTCGCAATTGATAATGTGGACTTTTTTAGTGTTTTTAGGAATAAAAATAATTATTTTTCCTTTAATTGAAGGGCTCTATAATTACTATCATAAATGTAACCAGTATGCTGCTTTAGAAAAGGAATATCAGGCGAAACTTAAACAATTAGCCGTTTTAAAAAAAACTAAAGCTTACATGAAAACAAATCACTTTATTGAAAAACGAGGCCATCAATTGGGACTCATTAAAGATAATGAAATGCGCATGATACTAATTGAGAGGCAAGATTTTGAAGCCCAGCCTTAGATAGAGCTTTAGGCTTTAATATCTAGCAGCCTTTTATTAAGAGGAATCATTTTTTTATCGGCAAAATCATTATCTTGCAACCATTGAATTAAATAATCTGGGGTAAGATGACTAGTTTTTGTCTTTTCCGGAAGGATACCCGCCGCTTTGAAGACTTCCGCTACAAATTCGGAACAGATCATAGACTTATTATTATCTTGGATGGGGACATCTGCTTTTTTAAAATGTAACTGATCCAAGCGGTAGCCGTCAAATTGCTTTCCGGTAATTAAGTTGCGGAGCATTAAAAGGGGCATTTTTCCGATTAATTTGCTGACACTATAAGTGGTTTCTTTGTCTTGAATCTCTCTTAATGTTTCGTTAAATGAATTCAGATGGGTTTTCATATACTGCGCCCCTTTTCCGGTAAGTTTTAGTGCGAAAACTGGTGCGCTACTATTGTTAACTACATCGATCAAAGGTCTTTCGCGAATTCCCGGGCTAATCTCATCCTTATCCATCTCGGAAACCCACGGACCGTATTTTTCGTCGAAATGAGAAACTATTCCCAGATGAACAATGGGGTTTTTAGTTATGAGAGAGATTTCATAACCGACTTTTTCCGAAGGATGAAAAACAATTACGGTGCCGGTTGGTAAATCTTTTATTGCCTCAAGATTTGGTTGAAATTTATTAGGGATTGTTTCATTGGATTGCTTGTTTGTTTTTTTTGTTTTTATAGAATTTTTATTTAAATTTAGGTCTTTAGTAGCTGAGATAGTAGCAGGGTGTTTTTTTATAAGCATACTTCTATCCTCGACTTTCTAATATGATTATCTCCCCTGAGTATCAAGGAAATAAACTTGAGAGGTGAGATAATCATTTTTTTGAGGGATTATCTTAGAACTATTATAAACCATTATTTGTAAATTAACAAGTTGATTATTTCTGGGGTGTTGGTCAAAGGTAAATTACTGGGTGTGATAAAATAAAGGTTGCTTTTAATTGAGAATATTTGTTAAAATATAGTTGCTCTAGAATGATATTAATATTCTTCGCGGATTTAGTTAATTTAGAAGGAAAAATAATAATCATGTGAAATATTTTAAGAATAAAGAATGATATTTTCGTGGAGGTTATATAATGACAGAAAGAGAGCGAAGAAAGTTTTCCCGGGTTTTTTTTCGCATCGAAACACTCATAAATTATAATGGTTCGATTATTAAAGGAACGGTTGATAATATTAGTTTAAGCGGAATGTTTATTAAAATTGATGAAAAAATTTCCCAAGGAGAAACTATTAATTTTACTATTTCTTTGGCGGGAGTATCTTCAAATTTAATTTTGAAACTGTGTGGCAAAGTAGTGCGGATTACTCCGGAGGGGGTTGGCGTTTTATTTAAAAAGATGGATTTGGAGTCTTTTATCCATCTAAGAAACATAGTTGCATATAATGGGGAGAATTCCGAAAAAGTAATCGATGAATTTTTGAATTATGTTAAAGAAAACTTCGATGACCGGCCTTATGAATCATAGGAAGAAAAATTTGGGGAGAGACAAATTAAGGAGTGAGGGATATTCCGGTTAAAACAGGATCAGATTCCTTAGCTACAAAGCATCATTTGATTTTGGCAAAAGCATTGGAGATTTTTGCCGAAACTAATGATTATCAGCGCACGACCATTGATGAAATTGCTTTGCGGGCGGATATTGGTAAAGGTACAGTTTATCGTTACTTTCGGAGCAAAGAAGAATTATTTTTAGAGATTTTGAAACAAGCAGCAGCCACGCGGCGGAAAATGATTTTAGAAAATGTCGGTTTTACCGAAGAACTGCGGGCTCGCTTGGGGCGCTTGGTAATTAGTTTATTGCGGTTCACCAAGAAGCACCCTGATTATTTTAAGGTTTTAGTAATGGGGGTTAGTAGTGATAATCAAAAATTTTTGACACAAGTAAATCGGCTTCAAAAAGATTATCAAGAGACGGTCTGTCAAATTTTGAACGAAGGAGTTCGTCAGAATAAGTTTCGGGAGATTAATCCTCAGATCGCTACCATATATATATGTAAATTAATTGACGGAGCCTTACAAATCTTTGAGGAAGAACCCAATCTTTCGGCGGATCAAATTGTGTTATCGATGTTAGAATTGTTATGGAATGGGTTAGCTAAATAAGCAAGTTTTTAAGCTGGAACTTGTTGGTTAGCAGTACCAATTTAGTTTGGAGGATTTTTGTTTGATGAGAAAGCAGATGCTTTTGGGAGGGCGGCAGATTCTTTTAGTTTTGGTGGTAGTAATCCTGGTATTTGGTTTAACAGCTTCTTTTTTGTTGCATTTATACCTGAAAGATCAAAAGTTTACGGAAACCGTAATTGCTTTATCCCAAAAAAATTTGGATAAGTATGGCTTGGAATTACAAATTAATAACTTACATTGGCAAAATTGGGATACCATTACTGGAAATAAGGTCCGGCTAATTGATCCGGCTTCCGGAGAAGTAGTCATGGGAGTAAAAAGTTTGCGGCTTAAAGTGGATCTTTGGGCAGTCTTCAAATATCCTGGGCGTCCGGAAAGGTGTCTCAGGGAAATCGAATTAATTAAGCCCCAAGTAAAGTTAGAGCGTTTTTCTGATAAGACTTGGAATATGGTGCGTTACTTTGGTTCTAAAGAACGGGATCCCAAGAACAAATTTTATTTTAAGATGGCAGTCACTTTACGGGAAGGAGAAGTAAAGTTAAAAGATTATCAGTTTGGGACTCATAATTTTTCCGGTATCAATGGTCGGGTGGATTTTACTACCAAGCGCCAAATCAACTGGTCGGTGCAAGGAAAGGCCGATCTCAATCTAGGAGCCGCTTGGCAAGCTAAAGGCAGTCTGACCCTAGATAATCTAGCCGGAGAATCCAGTCTGATCGTGAATCAAGTTTTGTGTGAAAAGTTTAATCCCTGGTTACCACCTTCTTTTAAAGGGGTTATTGATGCCGGAAGAGGCGACATGCAGTTGGAAGTAGCCTGGCGCAACAAGGATTTTTGGTTAAAAAAAGGTAGTCTTCAAGTGGTCCACGGCGGCCTATTTGTGCCCCAGATTGAGCAAGTAATCGGATGCAAGCGTTTAGTCGCTGATTTCACGCCGAATTCACTCCAGATTAAGCAGGCTGATTTGGAATTTGAGAAGACGGCGTTACAAGTGAGAGGAAAGATTGATTTAAATAGCATGGCAGTGGCTGCTGTGGTTAAGGCCCAAAGGTTACAACTGGCGGATTTACAAAAATATTTTTTTAAGAAGCAAGAGTTTTCTTATACTGGGCTAGCCGACGGGAGCTTACAGATTACCGGCCCGATCCGGCGCCCGGTAATTGAGGGTGATCTCACATTAAAGGATTGCCAGGTTAATTTTGGCAAAGAGGAAAGACTGACTAACCTCTCCGGCCGAATTCAAGTGGTGCGCAATAATTTGCAGATCAACGCTGCCGGCAGGTGGCGTCAGGCTAGAATTGATTTTAAGGGAAAAATCAACAATTTGTATAATCCCGTCTATGATTTACAAATAGGCGGCCGCAATATTGCCTTAAACAGCTTTAATAATAATGGGGCTCCGGTTGTTTTTCGGGGCAATAATTATTTTCAAGGAGTGCTGCGCGGTAAGTGGCAGATTCCGGTTTTTACGGGCAAGGCTTATGTGGATAGTATGCAGCTGGAAAGAGTAATTCTGACCAAGATGAGAGCGGCTTTTGACTGGCAACTGAATAAAGGCCAGCTCCAAATCAAGCAGTTTCAAAGCGCTAGTTGTAACGGGAAGATCCAAGCGACGGGAGAATTACTATTAGGGAAAGAAGAGATGAGTTGGCTCCTCTTTGCTAGTGCAGCTGATTTTGATGTGCAACTATTAAAAGAACTGCGGCAACTTCCGGTCAAGGGCTTCTTAGAAGCAACAGCAGTTGCCAAAGGGGTTTGGCGCTACAACGAGACCTTTAGCCCCGGTTGTGTTAATGGCACCTTTATTGGTAACGGAATTGGCTATAATGAGATGCAGCTTCCTCAAGTTAAGGGTTCCTTTAATTTGACCGACCATTTATTTCGGATTGATTCTTTTGTGGCTAATTTGGGCGCAGGAGAAATTTTTGGCGGTTTAGTCATGGATCTCAATCAGGAAGAAATGAACTTGAAGATTGATGTCGAAAATCTGAATTTGCAAAGCATAATTTCTTCAGAAACAGTTCCTTTTGCAGGGGTTTTTAGTGGCCGAATGTCTTTTACCGGTCCAGTAGCCGACCTCTCCGGGAAGATTGTTGGTAGTTTAGCAGAGGTGGTCTGGGATCAGAAAAAAGTAGGCCTGGTTAGTGGCGAAGTCTGGTATCGCCAAGGAATTTTTTCCCTAAAGAAGACTAGTGTGATTTCCGAATCCGGGCGGTATCTCCTGGAGGGTCAGTTTGATTTACAAAAAGCAAAACCTTTAGTTCAGTTGCGAGTTACCAATCATAATGTGAAGTTAGCCGATTTGATTGAATGGTTTCCGGTGGATCAAGGGATTAAGCTGGACGGGATTGGCAGTATTGATTTTCAAATTTTTGGAGAGTTTTTTGATCCTGGTTTTAAAGGAAAGATCCACTTGAAAAAACCCAAGATCGCCCATATAGAAATGGAAGAGGCGGTGCTTCTGCTCCAGGGGAATATCAATCAAATGCAGATAGAAAAGTTTGAATTAATTAACCAAGAATCGAAGTTAACCCTTTCGGGTTTAGTTGACCGGGAAAATATTGACCTAGTTTTGGTTGGTGAATCTTTTAACTTAAGTTATTTAAATCTGGGTATTGGTGATAAAAAGTTGCAAGGGGTGGTTACCCTCCGGGGAGAGTTAAAGGGAAGCCCGGCTGCTCCTCAGTTAATTACTTTCTTGTATGGCAATGAGATTAAAATCGGTTCTTTATATTATGATTCTTTAAAAGCCCGGATAAATTATAATCGCAATCGGGTCCAAATTAGTGATACCCAGTTAAAAAGAGAGGATAGTTCGGTCAGTGTTTTTGGGCAAGTTTTATTAGAAAAAGAGACCAAGCTTGATTTGGGGGTTAAGGTGGATGATTATGACATTAAGGATTTATTGCAGTTTGTCGAAATTCCGGATCTGGGGCTTGCCGGAAAATTGTCAGGCTGGATTAGAACCTCCGGGACGACGGCTAATCCCTCCATTAGATTGATTGGGGATCTTGACGGTGGGATGATTGGCAAGATGCCTTTTACCGGTGAGTTTGACCTGTTTTACAATCAAAATCGAGTCGATATTCAAAGAGTTATGTTAAAAAATGCTGCCGGTAAGGGAACCTTAACTACTAGCGGAGCTTGGGAGAATAATAATTTATTAAAATTAAATATTGACTTAAAGGATTTTCCTTTAGATAGTCTCAATACGTTTTTGGGTCAAAAAACCACGGAGTCAAAAAGGTTTATTTCCGGGAATGCAAACTCCCAAATAGCTTTACAATTATCCCGCCAAGGAATTAAAGGTGATTATCAGTTGGCGGTGCAGGATTTTGTTTTAAATGAGGTTAATTGGGGAGAATTCGAGTCCCAGGGTAGTCTGAGGGATCGAGGTCTGGTAATCCGGGAAGGCAGATTAAAGGATAAAAAGGAGTATTTTAGTTTTTCCGGATTTTTTCCCTGGACAGATGAAGTTTTAAAGAGCCTTAACCTGCCCCGGAAAATCCAAAAAGTACCGGATGAATTGAAGATAAACCTCAGTCTCCAGCACCTCCCGGCAAAAATTGCTAGTCAATTATTTGCCACTATGGGTTGGCACTTAGAAATGCTAAGTGGGGAAGTTAACGGCCAGTTAGCCATGGGAGGGAAGCTGCCCCGACCCTTGTTCTACGGTACTATTAGGGGAAACAACCTCAAGCTAAAGTCGGCTGAATTACCTGTGCCGATTGAAAATTTACGCACCCAAATGGTCTTTGCGGGAGAGCGGGTGATTTTTAAAGAAACCCAGGGAGCCTATGGGAAAGGTGATTTTACTTTAACCGGACAGACTACCATATCTTTTGTAGAGGATCCGGAGTTTAAATTTGGGCTTTCCGGAAATAATCTTTATTATAAGAATAGTCAGTTTAACGGTTTTACCGATGTAAACGTTACTTTACAAGGAACCGCGAAAAAATCGATAATTGCCGGTAAGGCTACGATTTATAATTGTAAAGCGGGCGGATTGCGTTTAGAGCTGGGACCCAAAGAAGAATTAACTTGGACTCCGGATTTGGATTTAGCCATCACTATTGGTGCTAATTCCCGGTATCGTCAAGTAGGCCTGGCTAATTTGGTGATTACCGGGGATTTAAAAGCCAAAGGAAATATTACCGATCCCCAGTTGGAAGGGCGGGTTACTTCGGATAAAGGAACCATTATTTACGGTAAAACTTTTAAAGCTAATCAAGTAGAGGCCGTTTTTCACTTTCAAGATGGGATTAACCCCAGTATCAATGTTGATTCGAGCCTGGTTTTGCCGGAAGCGGAGATATTTTTAAGTATCAAGGGTAAGGTTGATGAGCAGCTAACTATTAAGCTTTCTTCAATTCCCTTTATGACGGAAAAAGAGATTTATACCTTGCTTAATTGGTCGGAGATTCAAGAGGGCTTGAAGGGGGATCGGCCTTTAAATGTCAATGAGATTGTGGCTGGGAATCTTACTTCCATTGCCGATCCCTTTATCGGCGATATTTTATACGAAGTCAAAAATGCTTTGGGACTCGATTATTTTTATCCTGACTATAATCTGAATAACAATGATTTGCGGATTGTTTTTGGTAAGTATTTAACGGATCGGTTAATGGGATCTTATAGCCGCTCTTTCTCTTATGGTGATACTAACGCCGGAGTGATTGACAGTTGGCGTTTTGATTATCGGTTAACCCCCAATTTAAATGTTGGCGGCACCTACGATAAAGAACAGGGCAGTATTTTTAGCCTCAGTTATCAAATTGGTTTTTAGAATATTAAGCAGATTGGTATATTTTTA
>JANQHU010000246.1 GCA_028282485.1 Bacillota bacterium | reverse complement strand
GAGAAGGGAATGGGGCAACTATAATTGCTACCGGGATTATGGTGGAAAAAGCCATGGCTGCGGCTGAAGAGCTACTCCGAAAAAAGATTCCGGTACGCGTCTTGAATATGCATACTATCAAACCGTTAGATACTAAACAGATTATAAAAGCAGCTTTGGAAACCGGAGCTTTATTAACTGTTGAAGAACATAGCGTTATTGGTGGTTTAGCCAGTGGAGTAGCCGAAGTGGTGGTCCAAAATTATCCGGTTCCCATGGAGTTCATCGGTATTAAAGACCGTTTCGGCCAGTCGGGGACCCCGGGGGAATTAATGGTGGAATATGGTTTGACAGTCGAAAATATTGTAAGTAAGGTGGAAAGACTTCTCGTACGTAAAGTTAAGGAGGGAGCTTATTGAAAAAGATCGCCATTTTAACCGGCGGTGGCGATTGTGCCGGAATTAATTCTTTTATTGCAGCGGCGGTAGAGCATGGGATGAAGCAGTATCAGGCCGAGTTTGTCGGGATTCGGAAAGCTTTTGAAGGGGCTAGCGCCGATAATCTGGAAGCTTACTTAGTTCCTTTAAATCTACAAACCGCTGCCGAGCTCCTTGATAAACCCAGTACCATATTGGCATCTTCCCGGTATAATCCCTTTGCGGAAGCGGAAGTTACCAAGGGGGCTCCGGAAAAGTTAATTAGTAATTTTCAAAAAATAGGGATTACTGGAGTATTGGCTACGGGAGGCAATGATACCCTCAAGAGTTGCCTGACCTTAGCCCAGCGCGGTATACCGGTTTTGGCAGCGCCCAAAAGTATTGACAATGATGTAACGGGAACGGATGTGATGCTGGGTTATAAGTCAGCTATTAGTTTTGGAACCCAAGCGGTAAAAAGTGCGGCCCAATCCGCCAAAACTCATCACCGGATTTCCATCGTGGAGATAATGGGACGGGATGCTGGCTGGTTAACCTTAGAGATCGGTATGGCCACTGGAGCAGATCTGATTTTAATTCCAGAAAAAAGTTTCACTCTAGCCCATTTAGTAGAAGAAGTAAGAAAAATTTACACCCAGCAGGGTTATGTAAATATTGTGGTGGCCGAAGGAGTAAGGCTAAGGAATAATGATGCGGTCTTAGAAAAAGCCAAAAGAGAAAATTCGGTAATTCGGGCCTTGTTAGATGAAGAAAGAGGCTATGACCAACATGGGAATCTCAAGTTAGGGGGAATTGGGCAAATTTTAAGGAGGCTTTTAAGATTAGAGCTAAATTTGAAAAGTCTTGAGGAAGTCCGAACCTCCGATCTGGGTTTTATCCTGCGTGGGCTTACTCCTGTAGCCGAGGATATTATCCTGGGACGGCTCTTGGGAATTAGAGCGGTGGATTGGTTAGCTCAAGGTGTATCGGGCCAGATGTTAGGACTTCAGGGAACCAAGATTCTTCCGGTGGACTTGACCAAAGCCTTGCAACAACGTTTAGTTGATTGGGACGATGCTTTATTAAAAAGTGTCAATGTTCTTTTTTAAATGAAAAACCCCCTAGTTATTTACAATAGGGGGTTTTTTAAGCGGCTATTGCCAGAGCCAGCGAATTAAGGCTAAGCAGAGCAATAAGATACCAGAAATAATTCCAAAAATCTTTTCATTGAAGTTTTTTAACTGACAGAAACGAAATCCCAGGTAAGTACCTACTGACAGAAATAACATTTGAAAAAACCCGATAGTTAAAGGAATCAGAGGGGTAAAGAGACCCGTAAGTGCACTACCGACACCGGTTCCAATGGCGTCTAAGGAGAGGGCCAACCCTAATAAGAGTGATTCCTTGGCATCAATTCTTCCGGAACGATCCCGATCGAATTCTGCGGGATTACGAATAATCTGGATGGTAATTCCTAAGGATTTTAAAGCAATTTGAAAGAGAGTAGTCTCTTTTCCTTTGGGTAATTTAACTGCAGCGTTCGGGTCTTTTAGGCCTTTTTTCGGTGGTGTGTCTTTGAAAGTATTTTGAAGGATAATAAAAAGTCCCATTCCAGCTAAAATGCCGATTCCGACTATTTTTGCTAAGGTTTGGTTGGCGGAAGTCAACAATAAATTTCCGAGAATTAAAGCAATTTGGGAGTATAAAATTGAACAAAAGCAAATAATTATTTTAGAAGAGAGTGGAATCCGAATTTGACGTAGACCGTATACGAGCCCAAAGCCGAGAGCGTCTAAACTTAACGCAATGGCGAGTATTATAATTGAAAAGTAAATGGCACTCAAGCCCCCTTGCTCTTTGCAGACTAAACATTTGATGAGTTGTTTATGGATTATTATATGAGCAGGGAGAGGCTAAGGTTATAAAAAAACCCACAGGTCTTCCCCTCGAACCTGTGGGTAATTATTTTTTAAAATTAATTAAGTTAAGCTGGAGGTAGGAGGCGGATTATCTCTTTTTGAAGAAAACGTGATGCCCGATCCGCCTAGTTACGCTCAGGTTACTACTACTAAAAAATTTTTGCCCGGCTGGAGAAGGGTTACCGGCTGGATTATAAAAATAAAAGGCCCCGCGGGAGGGATCTCTTCCGTTTACCGCTTCCCTTGCCGCTTTAAGAGCGGTTTGGGTAGGGATTACTTGCTTGGCTTTAGCGGCAGTGGCAAACTGGTTGGGTTGATAAATGATCTGTGAGATGGAGTTGGGAAAAGAACCACTGCGTAAGCGATTCATGATTACTGCCCCAACGGCAACTTGTCCGTCGTAGGGCTCATTGGCTGCCTCGGCGGTAATTATTTTGGCCATCAGTTTGATATCGGCTTCACTAACCTGGCGTGCCCCATAGCTAGTCTGCTTTTTCTCATTGGAGGTGTACCCCAGATCTTCTAAAAAGTTAAAACGATAGTTAAAAGAGATTCCAAAAGTAGGATGATAATTATCTTGACAATTAGCAGAATTAAATAAATAATACCACATTAAACGGGATTCAAAGTCAATTGATAAACCATTTAGTAAGTCACTCAGATTAAAAGAGATACCGCCCACTACTTCCGCGCGTTCAAAGAGGCCAATTTCAGCTCCGTAGGCTCCGAAAAGATCACGAAAGCCGAAGCCAGCGTAAGGCTGCAAAACACTATCGGAGACATACTTTTTTACAATTCCCAGGGAAGTAGCCTGATGGGGAAAGTTAAAGACCGTATGAATCGCCCAGTTGTTTTCCGAAAAAGGGAGATCCAACTTTAAATTATTAAGGGTGAGACGGTTATCGATTTCTTGCATTTCCAGGCCTAGCTGAATATCCGAGATATCGGCCGGAGTAATCACTTGATAGCAACCGATCATTAAGATAAGTAGAACCAAAG
>JANQHU010000243.1 GCA_028282485.1 Bacillota bacterium | reverse complement strand
ATTTGCTACAAAATGACAGAGGAGCTAAATTCAAAAGCCACTATTCAAGAATAGAGGTGTTTTAATTTGCCTAATATTAAAAGGTTTTTTCCATGTTCTTGTTTCAAAAAACCTGGAACCTCCACTGATTCACTTCAAAATTTGGTATTAAATAAAAAACATTCAAAGACTGATTCTTTTGAGATTTTACCAAAGGTGGCCAGCTTAGATGAAGGTCAATGTGAGTTTTTTGGTAAAAATTCTATAATTATTTACCCTAGTATTAGTAGTTGTCTTACCATAACTTGTTTAACTAGTGATGGTCGAAAAATGGGAGGACATGCAGTTTTGATTCCGGAGAAAAGTGAAAAACAATTATCGTTAACGCAGATTTTAGATGGGTTTTCTGAATATATTATTAGGAATAATTTAAAAGATCAGGTCCAAAAAATGTTTTTGATTGGGGATCTGGTTACTTGGAATGAAAATTTTGAAGTTCTAACTGAAGGGAGATATAAGAAAGTAAATCAATTACAAAAGACTTTATTTGCAAAGAAATTAAAAAAAATAGATGTAAACAGATTTACCAACGAAGGTAAAGAAGCGATTCAAGTAGAAATAGGGAATAAGGAGAGAGTTATTATCAGAAAACGTAATCAAATAATTGCTACCTTTTAAATCCTAATTTGACAAAAAGATAGAATAGCATTAAAATTAGTGGTGGAGGATGACTCATGGCCAAACGCTGGAGAGAAAGAATTGATGATTTTGGGAGAGCCTTGGCAAGGCTTGTCGAAGCAATTGCCGAGAGCCAAAATTCCGAATCTACTACCCTCAAAGATGGGGTGATCCAGAGGTTTGAATTTACTTTTGAATTGGCTTGGAAGGCCTTAAAAGACTACTTACAGTACGAAGGTTTGACCGAAGTCAAGTCCCCCCGGAGTGTAATTCGGGAAGGCTTCGCCAATGAGATTCTTGAAAACGGCGAGATATGGATTGATATGCTCGAAGACCGTAACCTGACTAGTCATCTTTATCAGCAAAGTATTGCTGAAAATATTTATCAGAAAATAGTTACGGTATATCTGTCGGAATTAAGAGAACTTTATCAGCTTTTGAGTGAAAAGGAATTTTAATTAAAATGTTTGGTTTGGCTAACGAAGTAATTAAAGAAATCAAAAGAATATTAAATATTGAAAAGATTGAAAAGATCGTTATTTTTGGTTCCAGAGCTCAAGGTAATTATCGTAGAACTTCTGATATTGATATTGCTATTTTTGGGGAACTAACTGATGGAGAAGTGAATCAATTACGGCATCTTTTGGCGGAAAGCCGGATCATCTATAAAGTTGACTTAATCCATTACGAAAGCATTACAAATGATAGTTTTCGGAAGAGTATTGCCGCTGGCATAGAAATTTGATTTAATGTAAGGTAGTTATGAGATACCTCTTTGCTGATTAACTAAAGAGGTTTTTTGTATTTTAGATTAGAGGATGGAGTGGTTGCACAAGTGAAAACCTATGCAGAAATTAATGAAAAGATTAAAAGAGGTAACGTAGTAGTAATGACTGCCGAGGAGGTCATTGCCTATGCGAAGGAAAACGGTTACCAAAAAGCAGCTACCAAGGTTGACGTGGTAACTACCGCCACTTTCGGGCCCATGTGCTCGACGGGGGCTTTTTTAAATTTTGGGCATTCCGATCCTCCCATTAGAATGAATAAAGTCTGGCTCAATGAGGTTCCGGCCTATAGCGGAATCGCCGCGGTGGATGCCTATATTGGGGCCACGGAACCAGCAGAAGGAGCTGGTTTAAAATACGGCGGGGCTCACATTATTGAGGATTTAATTAGTGGTCGAAAAGTACAATTAAAAGCCCTTTCTTCCGGAACCGACTGTTATCCCAGCAAAGAAATTAAAACATGTGTTGGGTTAACGGATCTAAATCAAGCCTATCTTTTTAATCCCCGGAATGCTTATCAAAACTATCCGGTAGCCGTAAATTCTTCCCCCCGAACTATTTACACTTATATGGGGACCCTTTTACCTCATTTGGGCAATGCTACTTATTCGAGTGCGGGAGAATTAAGTCCGCTTTTAAAGGATCCTTACTATCGAACTATCGGAATTGGGACTCGTATTTTTTTAGGAGGCGGTACGGGCTATGTTGCCTGGCAGGGAACACAACATAATCCTTCCCAAACCA
>JANQHU010000228.1 GCA_028282485.1 Bacillota bacterium | reverse complement strand
GGACAAGGCTTGATAAAGATCCGCCGCTCTTAAATTTTGATACTTCTCATTATGATCCATAATTAAACCAGCATAAGACTCGATGGTTTTCAGATTTCTGCCACTATTAAGAGCATAATAAACTTTGCTAGGGTGGATGGGATCACTAACGGAGGCAATCATCATTCCCGCTGCTCCATTATTCATTAACCAATTAAGGGAGGGATACTCTTTCCGAATATCAGCAAAACCAAAACGCGGAATATCAAGAATTACTACTTGTTTTTTTAATAGAGTTTTACCATAGAGATTATTACTAAATAATAGTAACATAACAATGACTAACAGCCAACCAATTAAGCCTTTTTTAACCCCATCTACTTTTGCCAATTTTGAAAGCACCCGGCCCTTTTCTTTTACTCGATAACAATAACAATGCTAAAGTTAACTATATATGACATTAGCACCAAAAAATCCTTCATTTTTTTACAATTCCATAACTAATTTGATATAGACTTTTAATAATAATCAGAAGAATTGCCCCCAAAGGGATTGCTAAAATCATACCTGGTAGTCCAAAATTGGATCCGCCAAATAATACTAGATAAAAAACCATGATTGGATGTAACCCGATATTCCGGCCAATAATCCGGGGAGTTAGGATTAAAGTTTCGATTTGATTAACAACTATAAAAAGAAGGATAATATAAACTACTAACCAGGATGATTGAAAAACTGCTAATAAAATAGGCGGCAGCGCTCCTAAAATAGGCCCAAAATAGGGAATTAAATTAACCACCCCCGCAAACATTCCTAAAAATATTGCCCCTTCAATTCCCATTAAACTCAACCCAATTCCAATCAAGCTCCCCATAATAACCGCATTTAAAAGTTGCCCTCTAATATAAAGCCGAAAAATACGGTCAATTTTCAGGAGAGTTTCCGTCCACAGAACTCCCACATTATTCAGCAGCCAACAATACAACTTTTTTTTTAACCTGGGATAATCACGGCTAATATAATAGGCAATTAAGGGCACAAAAATTAAAGTCAGAGATTTGGAAAAAAACCCAGCAATAGTTGTCGGCAGACTGATAACCCAATCCCGAAACACACCTTCAATTCGCGTCAGCAAAATACTTAAAACCGCTTTTAAGTCAACCGGAAGATTTTGATTGCGAAAAAATAAAGTAACCTGATTTTCCAGAGCCTCAATTTTTTTAATAAGCTTTGGTAAATCTCTTCCTAAACTAATAAAATCTTTAATTAGCTTGGGAATAATAAACTCTAAAATCAGCACCAAACCTACAAATGTAACAAAATAAATTGTTAGAATGGCAATATCCCGGGAAGCCCCTTTTTTTTGTAAAAAAGCCACGGCCGGATTTAAGGCATACGATAAAAAAAAAGCGATCACAAAAGGGGTAATCACTGCTTTAGATAAGAAAATTATGATCAATAAAAAGGGAATCATTAATAACCAAAAGACTCTCGCTTTCTGCAAGTTAAACCAACCTCCATCTTCTCGAAAAAACCCATAAAAGAGTTGCGGGTTTAATTCCCCGCAACTCTTTAGGTCATTCGGCGTGCTAATCTTCGCGAAAAAGCTGCTGTTTTATCCTTTGCCGCAGTAGTAAGATCAATTGCTTTTTCCCGCATGGTGTTCATGGTATTTTGATTTCTACCTCTTGCTTGATTTTGAAAATAATTACTCTGCATCATATTATTTCTTTGTCGTCTTGCAGCTAACATTACCAAACCAGCCACTGCTCCAACAATACTACCGGTTACCAGATTACGAACCATTCTTCTCATTTAAATTCACCTCTTTTTTTAAAAATCTAAGCATATTATTCCCGCTAAAAGAGGTCTTCAAACAAAATTAGTTAATTGATTTCTCGATAATTCCTCCCCCAATTACCAAGTCATTCCTGTAAAAAACCGCCGCTTGGCCTTGGGTCACAGCCCGTTGGGGTTTTTCAAAGATCACTGCTAAACTTTCTTGATCATTTTGCCAAGAAAGCTTAGCGGTTACTGGTTGCGCCGTAGACCGAATCTTCACCGCCACTGGTTCGGCCTCGATTTCAGCTAACGGCAGCAACCAATTTAAATTCGTAGCAATTAAGCCCGGAGCGGAAATCGCCTCATTGTCACCCACTACCACCTCATTAGTTTGGGGCCGAATATCTACTACATAAAGGGGCTTGGTCGCGGCAATTCCCAGGCCTTTTCGTTGCCCGATGGTATAATGAATAATGCCCTGATGGGTTCCTAAATGATTTCCCTGCAAATCAATAATCCGTCCTGGTACTGCTTGCTGGGGGCAAGTATTTTGAATAAAACTTACATAATTACCATCAGGAATAAAGCAGATCTCCTGACTATCCGGTTTTTGGGCTACTGGTAATCCAAACCCTCGGGCTTTCTCGCGCACTGCTAATTTGGTAAACTCACCCAAAGGAAAAAGCGTCTGAGCTAATTGTTTTGGGGTCAGATTGAAAAGAAAATAACTCTGATCCCGTTTGGGATCTACTCCCTTACGTAAGGTATATATTTGCCGCGCTTCATCATAAACGGAACGCACATAATGCCCCGTTGCCAGATAATCACAGCCTAACTCTCGGGCTTTTGCCAATAGACTTCCGAATTTTAAATACCGATTACAGACTACACAAGGGTTAGGGGTTCTCCCCTGAAAATATTCCCCACGAAAATAATCAATCACTTTTGTTTGAAAAAGTTCTCCCAAGCTAAAAACATGATGAGGGATCCCTAACTGCCCGGCGACTCTAGCAGCATCAGCCACTACCCTTTCCGGAACCGACCCCTCCCACAGTTTCATGGTCCCTCCCATAACTTCATAACCCTGCTCTAAGAGCAAAGCGGCGGTTACCGAACTATCCACACCACCACTCATGGCCACCATCACGCGTTTTTTCATGCCATATTCTGCTTTCTTTGATAATCGAGAATTGCTTCGTGCATGGCACTAGCTGCCAGATTAGAACAATGCAATTTGGGGGCCGGGAGGCCATCCAAGGCAGCGGCTACCTGTTCGTTGGTAATCTCTAAAGCTTCTGCTAAAGTCTTTCCTTTGACCAATTCGGTAACCATACTACTGGTAGCAATTGCCGCTCCACAACCAAAAGTTTTAAAACTAGCATCTAAAATTCGTTCTCCTTCGATCTTCAGATAAACCCGCATGATGTCGCCGCAAGAAGTA
>JANQHU010000215.1 GCA_028282485.1 Bacillota bacterium | reverse complement strand
AGCGGGATACGGCGTTTCATCATACTGTTTTTTTAAACTGATAAGTAACTTTTGAAGTTCAGATGGGCGAAGATCTTCCAAAGCCTCTGTGACTTGTTTTTTAGTATTGGAGGGAAGGCTGTGGAAAGTAGTAAAAACAATTCGATCAGCTAATTTTTTTTTCAACTCCTTCGGTTGGGCCAAAAAAACATTTTGAATGGTGGCAAAACTTTCTAAAACCCCTAATCGAGTTGACATAATCTGCCCAGCTCGGCCAAATTGATAACTTTGATCTTCATTAATAACCGGAGTATGGGTCTTAGGCGGTTTGAGGGAAGGACGGCGAACAGTTTGTTGGTCTTGCTCCTGTACCTGTTTATACAACTTAGGGCGCCCAGCTAAAATGAACAGAGGATCTCCATCAAAATCCCCATCCAATTTTTTTTGTTCGGTGATAGGCGTGGCTACACAGGAACCGGGCGGATAAAGGTTGGTAACCACCAAAATCCCGTTGGCGGGAAGCAGCGTGTCCTTAGTCACCCGGTCTTTCTTTTCAAGCCACTGAGAATGTGATTTAACATCTTCAGCCGACATGACTAAATCTTGATTTGCAAAATTTTTCGGCCATAGTTCGTCCGGAACAACCACCAAGAGTCCTTTGGCAAAAAATAACGGTTTTTCTTTTGGGGAAATCTCTCGGCGGTCTTGACCCACAAAGGAATATTGGATAACACTGGTATCTTCTAAGAATTTAGCGACTTGATCTCCCTGGTCGGAAATCCCCACTCGATCTGGTTCGATTGGACGAAGATTAGGTTTATCGTAAGGACTTTTGCCTACCAGCAACCCGGCGTCCGGATTTTTTTCGAAAACAGCACTTTTAATATGAGGCAGATGCACCATATTATCAGCCGCAGGGACGGCAATAGCCATATCTCCTTTAATCCCGCCAGTAGTCAAATATCGAAATAATTCTTCCCCCCGCGGCGGTTCACTCTGCTCCTGTAGCCGTTGCTGCATCAGGCTTACTGTTTCCTTGGCTACCGCGTTATTTGATGGGTAATGTTGCAGGGCTTGAGAGGGCAGATTGCCACTCTGAAAACCACCATACTGGGCTTGGTTTTTTCCCAATTGGTAAGCCGGCATTTTGGCTGCTAACGAAGCCTTAATAAAGCCGCACCCATCGTGGGGGCGGAGGGCAAGGGGATTACCATTTTGATTTTTTAGTTGAAAACTATGAATTTGATCCACCGACCGGTCAGGTAGTAGGCCGAGCTGAAACCGCCCTTCCAGTACATGTCCCGCCGGATGTTCTACTCCTAGAATTTCTAAAGGAGAGTTCATCAACATCCGTTGAAAATAAAAAAAACTTTCTGCATAGGGAAAGAGTTTTTTTACCAGTTCTGTAAAAGGCGTATGATCCATAGTCTCCGCCAAGGGTAAAGCCATTAACTTTCCATAAGGAGCTTGGCTCCGAACGAACTTGTTTTTAGATTGAGTCGGCTCACCAGCCATGTCTTGTAAAGTTTTTCGGTGTGCCTTCATCATATTGCCGCCAAAGAGATCAAAGCGATACGGGATCTGATTGATCTTCACGGTTCGCCCCAACATATAGGTGCTCAGTTTACCGGGCAGGTCTATTAGTACTTGGGGTAATTTTTCTCCAGTCAATCGTCCTAGGATCGAATAGCCCTTGCTTCCCTCTGTAATCTTTTTGCCCCTCAAATTATACTCCGGAACAGTTGTTAAGCCTTTTCCTTCCGGAGGTAAGTCAGGTTTCTTATTTAATTCCTCAAAGACCTGGCGATAATTAAAGATTGTGGGCGAATTCTGGGCGATGATTTCTGCCTGATGTTTGACAATAAAGTCATCGAGAATTCGAGTCGGATTCTCCGCTTCTAATTCGGCAATTAAATTCCAACTGTATTTGCTTAAATCATTGGTTATTAAAGGGGCAAACTCCTGGTAAACCTTTTTGAGCCACCCTTCTACTTCTTTCCTTTTAGAACGGGGCCGAGTGCGCCCCTCTCTCTGTTGATTAGCAAAAGTCCACTGTTCCACCACCCCGGCGTAAGTTTTTAATATTTGATAAATGGAGAGGGCTGGATTTCGGGTTTGGCAAGCTGCTGCCGTAGCCAACTGTTGAGGCGAAGAGCTACTCTGTACTTGGTGGTATAGGTCTAGTTTCTCCTTAACAAAAGGATGAAGTTTATTCATTAATAAATCAAGAGCCGGCCCCCGCTGCTCCCGCAAAGGGAAAGAACGGAGCACCGGCAATAAAGCCACGCAAAGATTAGCCACGGTTTCCAAATTGGCCTGCCTTAATTGATTAGTAGCCGCAAAACGTTTGATTTGATTAAGAAAATGAGGAATTAATTCTTGAACCGTTTCTTCTTCATGCAACCGTGCGGTAAAAAGGCCCTTAAGGAACATTCCTAAAGAGATGGGGTCGCTTTCACTGAATTTAGCCGGATTTTGCCAAAGGTTCCCCGCGATCTTTTTTATAAAAGGTTTGACTACTTTTCTTTGAGCCTCACTCATGTCTCCTCCCAAGCGGCTCAGTGAATTAACCACCATCGCCAGTTCGATAAAGACCGCTTGATTGAGCCACTGTTCTTTGCTGTTTAATTCTTGGGCTATTTTAACACTGGCGTCAATAAAAGGTTGCTCTACCCACCTCCCAAAAGCATTAAGTAAAAGATGAGAATTTGGTATTTTCTCCTGGTTTCCCAATTCTTTTTCTGCTAATATTTCTTGGGCTATCTCTGCACAAAAAGCCTGACAACAGTCTTCATCGGAAAATTTGCTAAAGTTATTAACTAAATTGGTAATTATTCGAAAAGAAAACTTTTCAATAAGTTTTGATTTAGGCAAATTCTGTTTTAAACTCAAGAGATGCTTAGCTAAGACAAAAATCGCGGTTTGACAGGCTTCTTGCTTCGGAAATTTACAAAATCCATTAACCAGGTTGATAATATCTTGCTGTTTCAATTCTGCTACATTTTCCAGATCATTGGGGTTTAGTTCTAAACTCGCTACTTGCTCTGCTAGGAAAAAAATCGCCGCTTGACAGATTTTCTCTTCCGGGAATTTACTAAAACCATTAACCAGGATAGCAAGATTTTTTTCATTAAATCCGACTAGAGTTTCTGATTCATTGGGGGTTGTTTTTAAGCTAGCTACTCGCTCTGCCAGTAAAAAAAGGGCAGTTTGACAGCCTTTCTCCTCCGGAAATTTACTAAAGCCATTGACCAGGTTAGCAAGATTTTGCTCGTTAAATTCTTTTAAAACTTGCAATTTTTTGGGATTTGTTTTTAAGCTGGCTAATTGCTCTGCCAGAAAAAAAAAGGGCAGCCTGACAGCCTTTCTCCTCCGGAAATTTACTAAAGCCATTGACCAGGTTAGCAAAACCTTGGGAATCAAATATTAGCGGTTTATTGAGATTTGGTGTTAAACCAGCTACATAGTCTGCCAATAAAAAAACCGCAGCTTGACAGTCTTTTTCCTCAGGGAATCTACTAAAGCCATTGACCAAAGCGGAAACTGCTAGCAACTTAAATCCTTGTATACTTTCTAGTTCCCGCGGGTGAGCTACTAAGTTCTGCAAATGCTTTGCTAGTAAAATAACTTTGCCATGACAATCTTGCTGATCCGGAAATTTACTAAAAGCATTGGTAAACATCATAACATCAAACAGATTAGTCTCTTTGACCTTAGTTGCCGTTAAACCATGAGCAATCTGCCCCGTGGCTCTTTTACAATTTTGATGACTTACCTTACTAAAAGCATGGGCCAGTAGTGCTTGGTTCAAAAGACTTATGGACTTAAATTGAGCCTGGTTAGCCACAAAATAAACAGCCGCATCAGAGATGATTTTCGCTCTATCTTTTAATAAAGCGGTATTCCCCTCGGAGCGCACCAGTGAAACTAATAAATTTAGATAGTTGACAAATAACATGACTTCTCTTGGTTGCATTTTTCCTTTATGATATGTAGCACTGGCTTTTCGCCGTTTGCTCTGGGGTAAAGCCACCAATTGTCGAAAAACAGTTTCTTTACAATTTGTTTGGTAATTTTTTTTAGCCCAGTTTCCCGACCGAAGTAACTCTTGAACCATCTTTTCATTAAAGTTAATAAAATTAAAAGAGTTATCTGGTAGAACTGCTATTTCATCCTCGGATACCAATTGGGGATTAGTCAAATACGGCCTGTAATAGGCTTGATACTGGGAGCCAGAAGGCTGATAACGGTCAGGCATCGCTGGAGAATTTTGGCCTTTTTGACTAGAAGTAGCTCCTTCCGGTTTTTCTCCCGCAAAAGCAACTTGTTGGGAAGGAATGATATCCTTTGGGGAGTTTCCCTTATCTGCAGTATTCAATAATTTAAAATATGGTTTCAGATAATTTTGGATGATTTAGTCGCCTCCTAATAAACATCTCACATAACAGAATCAACTTTATATATTATACCATATTTTATATTTTTTTACAATTTAACGATAAAAAAATTTATCCCTACCTCAATGTTCTCCCCAAATAAATAAAAGCGTTGCGCATTAATCTTACTCTGTACAGACGGCCACCGCTCTCACCGGGGAAGCATCCAGATCCTCCAGTTTTAAGGGAAAACCACAAAATTGAAAAGATTTGGCAGATATCTCCTCTAAATTAGTAAGATTCTCGTAAATAACCAGGCCCTTTTGTAACAAAAGCTGATGAATGGGAAAGGTTTTGCTCACCATTTCATCAACCGAGACTGCATCAAGGCCAAGCCCCTTTAAACTAAAATTAGTAGTTAGCCAATCCGCCGCTGCTTCTGTAAAGGTAGGATAATCAGCCAGATAGCCTGCTTCTCCCCAGCGACTACTAAAGCCGGTTCGCAACAGCAAAAATTCCACTGTGGCAATGCTTTCTTCATGCTTGCGGAGAAGATCTAAGTCAATTTTTTGGTGCGCAACCTGATTCACCTCTAAAACCATTGCCTTACCCGTAAATTTCTCCAGGGGTAGCTGGGTAACCGTAGCTCCCCCCCCCAACATATGGGCC
>JANQHU010000415.1 GCA_028282485.1 Bacillota bacterium | reverse complement strand
CAACAAAAAATCCCAACTAAAAAAAGAAATTCAACTATATAATCCCTGGGCTGCTTTAATTAAGAAACAACCTCCTTTTATCATAAATGAAAACCCTTTCGCTTTAGGTATTATTCATGGTAAAAGTAAAAAAAACAATAACAAAAAAATAATCCTGTATGATTCTGAATTTTTTTCATTTACTATCTGGAACGGTAAAAAAATATATTCAATATATGACTTTAGTGAAAATAATGGTAAAAAATCTTTTAACTGGAAAAATAATATTACTCCCCGTCCACTGTGTAAAATAGAAAAAAATAGTAAATTCTATGAAGGAGTAAAAAAATATCACATTCCCGAATTAAATACTGATTCCTTATGTTTATGGACAGAATATGAAGTTCACTTTATTCTTTATTATCACAACAAAAAATATCATATTTATTGGCCGGAATATGATTGAAATTAGGAGATTATAACTACCTATTGACAGCAACTCGCTTTTTGTTTCCTTTCAAGTAACGCCTGGATAGTCTCTGCTCCCATATCCATTTCCCCCGGCCAAGCCTGGACATCCCCATAAAAGCCATGGTGGTCCGAACCTCCGGTCATTATTAATTGAAACTTGGCGGCTAATTCCCGGGCTCGTTTTTCTAAGAGGGGCGTATGAGAAGGATGCCTGACCTCAATTCCGGCCAACCCTACTTCCGCCCACCGAGGCACAATTTCAAAATTATGAAAACTGCCAGGGTGAGCCAAAACCGGAAGGCCTCCGGCGGCTAAAATCGCCTGAATTGCTAACGAGCCGTCAATATATTCCATTGCTTCGTAAGCGATTCCCTGGGGTTGATGCTGGGAGCCCCGGGAAAATAATTTGTGATACAAAGTACCAAAGATACTGTTGGTGTAGCCTTGCTCCAGTAAAGCATGCATAATATGTTGTTTATAGACAGCCGCAGCTTCCCCGGCATGCCGCATTACTCTTTCCCAAGTAATATCATAACCTTTTTCGACTAACTTTTGGACCATTCGCCGTGATTTATAATCGCGCCGGGCTAATAAGGGTTCGCATACTTTTTTTAAGGCAGCATGTTCCGGTTCCACATACAAGCCTAAGATATGAGCCTTTTTTTGACTCTGGGGATCATAGGCGGAAATCTCGATTCCGGGGATGACTACTACCTCATATTCTTTGCCAATATCAATCGCTTTTTGTAACCCTTTAGTGGTATCATGATTAGTAATTGCTAAATGAGTAACCCCTTTTTCTTTAGCTAACTTGATTAGTTCTCTATCTGATAAAAAACCATCGGATATATTGGTATGTGCGTGTAAATCAATCATCTGCTTCACCTGTCCTTACCCCAGATTCTCTATTTGTTCCACTTACAATTATAAGCTATAACTATCTCTAAAAATCGGCTGATTTAGCGGTTCGGGGAAAGGAAATGACGTCCCGAATATTACTCATTCCAGTCAGGTACATGATCACCCGCTCAAAACCCAGGCCAAATCCGGCATGTCTGGTTCCGCCAAATTTACGGGTTTCCAGATACCACCAGTAATCTTCTTCCTTCAAATTCAACTCGGCCATACGTTTTTGCAAATACTCCAGGCGTTCTTCCCGTTGACTACCGCCGATAATCTCCCCGACTCCTGGCACTAAAAGATCCATAGCGGCTACGGTTTGCTGATCCTCATTCTGCCTCATATAAAAAGCTTTCAGTTCTTTCGGATAATCGGTAACGAATACTGGTTTATGCAAAACTTTTTCCGTCAAATAGCGTTCGTGTTCTGTTTGTAAATCTTTACCCCAGGCGACCGGATACTCGAAGTCTTCTTTGGCCGCCGTTAAAATTTCAATAGCCTCGGTGTATGAAATTCTGGCAAAGTCTGAATTGAGAATGAGTTCTAGCCTTTCCAACAAACCGCGGTCAATAAACTGGTTAAAAAACTCCATTTCGGCCGAAGCATTAGTTAAAAGATATTGAATCAAATATTTGAGCAGCTCTTCTGCTAAATCCATATTTATCTCTAGATCAGCAAAGGCAATCTCCGGCTCGATCATCCAAAATTCCGCAGCATGACGGGGGGTATTTGAATTCTCCGCCCGAAAGGTAGGCCCAAAGGTATAAACACTGCGAAATGCCATACAATAAGTCTCCACTGCTAATTGGCCGCTCACCGTCAGACTGGTTTCCTTCCCAAAAAAATCTTTACTAAAATCCAACTCTCCCGCGGGGGCTCCAGCAGGATGCGGCGGCGCCAGCGTAGTCACCCGAAACATCTCCCCGGCTCCTTCGCAATCGCTACTGGTAATAATGGGAGTCTGCACGTAAACAAAACCCCGTTCCTGAAAAAATTGGTGAATCGCAAAAGCTAATAAAGAACGCACCCGAAAGACCGCCGCAAAAGTCGTGGTTCGGGGCCGCAAGTGAGGAATAGTTCGTAAAAATTCAAAGGAATGGCGTTTCTTCTGCAAGGGATAATCCGCGGTAGAATTACCTTCAATGCTAATCTCCTCCGCCTGGATCTCAAAAGGCTGCTTGGCTCCCGGAGATTCCACCACTCGGCCACTCACAATAATCGCCGATCCCGCCAGCAATTTACTAATCTCTTTAAAATTTGCCAGTTGGTCACCAAAGACGATCTGGACATTTTTAAAATGGGAGCCGTCATTGAGCTCAATAAAACCGAAGGATTTGGAATCACGAATCGTCCGCACCCACCCGGCCAACTTTACCTGAGTATTTAAAAAAGCATTAGGATTTTGATATATTTTTTGGATGGTATGGTAAGTGGTCATGGATAATCTCCTCCATCTTTTTCTCTTTAAGATTGATAGCAAATAATATTAATAATTTCATTAATTAATATTGTTAATTACAATTATTTACTAACTAAATTTGATCATTTTTCATTTATGGATTTGATTCGCTTTAAAAGGGAGTTTTCCTGCAAGGGGAATAAAGGGGGGTGTTACTTTTGAACGAGCAAAAGTAACCAAAACTCGCCGGACACCCATGGTTTCCGGAC
>JANQHU010000190.1 GCA_028282485.1 Bacillota bacterium | reverse complement strand
AATTGGTCGTCCTTCCGAAGCAATGGAAGCAATGGAAATGGGGGCCGCCGCAGTTTTGGTAAATACAGCTATTGCGACAGCGGCGGATCCGGTTTTGATGGCTGAAGCCTTTGGAGAAGCAGTGATCGCTGGCCGAAAAGCGTATTTAGCTGGCCCGGGGGCAGCTTCCACTTTAGCCAGAGCTTCTTCGCCATTAACTGGTTTTTTAAGTTAACTATAATTAAACAAAATGCAAATAGTTTTTGAAAATAGAGGTTTTATTGATAATGTCATTTTATGAAGAAAAGAAATTGCTAGCTTCCACGGAATTAGAAAAGACTTTCCACCGGATCACAGCTAATGATGTACTCCGGGCTTTAGAAAAACGCACTTTAAGTCGGGCGGATTTTTTGGCCTTGCTAGCTCCAGCGGCCGGGGATTTTTTAGAAGAAATGGCTGGGCCGGCTAACGAATCAGCTACCCGTTACTTTGGCCGCAATATTTTGCTATATACGCCGCTCTATTTATCAAATTATTGTGTTAATCAATGTCTTTACTGTGGCTTTAATGTCACGCATCGGATTAACCGTCAGAAACTAGATCTGGAGGAGATTCGGGAGGAAGCTTTAACTATTGCCCAAACAGGCTTACAACATATTTTAATTTTAACCGGTGAATCGCGGCAGCATACTCCGGTAGCTTATATTCGGGAAGCGGTTAGTCTTTTAAAGGAATACTTTGCCTCGATTTCCCTGGAGATTTATCCTTTAGAAACAGCAGAATATGCTGAACTCATTGCTGCTGGGGCGGATGGTTTAACTATTTACCAAGAAGTATATGATGAAGATGTGTACCAAAAATTACATCCTCAAGGTCCAAAGCAGAATTATCAATTTCGTTTGGAAACACCGGAACGATCCGGACAAGCCGGAATGCGCACTATTAATATCGGGCCGTTACTGGGACTGGCTAATTGGCGGACGGAAGCTTTTTGGGCGGGTATGCATTGCTTTTATCTGCAAAAAAAGTTTCCCGAGGTAGAATTGAGTATTTCCTTACCCCGATTACGACCCCATTACGGAGGGTATGAACCTGATTTTCCAGTATCTGATCGGGAGTTGGTCCAGATAATTTTAGCCTTACGACTTTTTTTACCCCGAGTAGGAATCACTATTTCTACCAGAGAAAAAGCGACCTTACGAGATAATTTAATCCCATTGGGAGTGACTAAAATGTCGGCTGGTTCTTCCACTAGAGTGGGAGGGCATACCCCCTACCAAGAGGGTACGGGACAGTTTGAGATTGCCGATCAGCGGACAGTCCCCCAGATGCAGGAAGTGCTGGCAGCCAAAGGGTATAAAGCCATTTTTAAAGATTGGCATCTTTTGGGATGAAGAAAGGAGAGCCGATGAATCTTTTTTTAGAGGGGCTTACCCAATATTTGACCAAATCACAAATTGCCGCTATTAGCCAAATCAAAGTGGGGATTGCCGGAGTGGGTGGTTTGGGCTCTAATGTAGCGGTTAACCTGGTACGGACCGGTTTTTCCAGACTAGTATTAATCGATTTTGATGTGGTCGAGGCTTCCAATCTGAACCGCCAATTTTATTTCAGGGAGCAGCTGGGTAAGCCAAAGGTGCTAGCTTTACAGGATAATTTATTGCAAATTAATGCTGATTTAAATCTGGAAGTTCATCAAATTCGAGTGGAGGCATCCAATCTAAATCAGCTCCTAGGTGATTGTCAAATAATTGTAGAGGCTTTTGATCAACCAGGGGCGAAGCAGTTGTTAGTAGAACATTTTTGGAAAAGCCCTAAACTACTGGTGGCGGTTTCGGGTATTGCGGGGTGGCGCAATGCGGAGCGCATTAAAACACGCTATTTGAAAGAAAATATTTGTCTTATCGGGGATGGTGAAACGGCGGTTGATGAGTTGAATCCTCCGTTGGCACCTCTGGTTAGTCTGGCGGCAGCCAAGCAAGCCAGTGTCGTATTAGAATATGTCTTAAACCAGTTGGTTGCAAAAGATGATGGGCAGATGGGGGGGAGTAGTTGTGGAAAAAATCTGGCGGATTATTGATGCGGAACTAAATCGAGTCACTGAAGGGTTGCGAGTGCTAGAGGATTTAACCAGATTTGTTTGGGAACAAGAGAATTTTACCATAGCATTAAAAGCTTTTCGGGGGAAGTTAGCTAATTTATTAAATATGTTTCGGGAGAATCTTTTACAAAACCGGGATTCTCTTGGTGATTGTGGAGTTGAAATTTCTCAAAAACTACAATTAGATAAACGCCACCAGTTGGGTGATATTGCTACGGCTAACTGGAAGCGGGTTCAAGAAGGGTTACGTTCTTTAGAAGAATATTTAAAACTACTCAATTATTACGAACATGGCAAAGAGATTGAATTACTGCGTTTTCAGAGTTATACTCTCGAAAAAGAATTTTTTTCACAAATTATGATTTCCGGGCGGCGGCTTTTTCCGGCGACGGATTTATATTGCCTCACGGCGCAAGAATTTTCCTTAGGACGCTCCAATATGGAAGTGGTAAAGGAGCTATTAGCAGCCCAAGTAAAACTAATTCAGTACCGGGAAAAAGAATTAAATATGAAGAGTAAATATCAAGAAGCATTAGTTTTGCGGGAGATGACTGCCGCAGCAGGAGCTACTTTAATAATAAATGATGATCTCCATTTAGCCTTGGCAGTGGAAGCCGACGGCTTACATTTAGGTCAAAATGACTTACCGATAGCCAAAGCGCGGGAACTTTTAAAACCGGAGATGTTTTTAGGACTGTCAACCCATTCGCCCCAACAAGCGAACGCAGCGGTTGAAGCAGGGGTTGATTATATTGGGGTAGGACCTATCTTTCGAACTTTTACGAAGAAAGATGTCTGTGAACCAGTAGGTTTAGAGTATTTAGATTATGTAGTTGGAAGACACCAAATTCCTTTTGTAGCTATTGGGGGTATTAAAGAAAATAATTTGGCTGAAGTGATCAAACGGGGAGCCCGGTGTCTGGCAATGGTAACTGAGATTGTTGGAGCCGTAGATATTGGGAAGAAAATTGCCAGTATTCGGGAGAAAATATTAAAGATTAAGGAGTGCACTTGAGAAATGGGTTATCAAACACAAATGGAAGCAGCAAAAAAAGGAATTATTACTCGCGAGATGCAGATTGTCGCCGACAAAGAAGGCTTGAGTTCCCAGGAATTAAGCGAACTTATTGCCCAGGGGCAAGTCGTAATTCCGGCTAATAAAAACCATACTACTTTGGATCCGGAAGGGATCGGTAAAGGTCTGAAGACAAAAATTAATGTTAATCTGGGAGTTTCCAAAGATTGCTTTGATTATGAACAAGAGATGATTAAAGTTCGCAAAGCCTTAGAGTTGAAAGCAGAGGCGATTATGGACTTATCCTGTTATGGTAAAACTCAAAAATTTCGTCAACAGTTGATAGCCGAAAGTCCGGCCATGATTGGCACGGTACCTATGTATGATGCCATTGGTTTTTACGAACGGGATTTGGCAGAGTTAACCGCTGAGGAACTGCTAGCGGTAGTGGAGGAGCATGCGCGTGATGGAGTTGACTTCATGACAATCCATGCGGGAATGAATCTGGAGACAGCAATGCATTTTAAAGAGAATCAGCGGGTTACCAATATTGTTTCCCGGGGTGGTTCCTTACTTTTTGCTTGGATGGAGCTAACGGGAAAAGAGAACCCTTTCTTTGAGTATTATGACCGCCTCTTAGATATTTGTGCTGCTTACGATGTGACGATTAGCCTGGGAGATGCTTGTCGGCCGGGAAGTATTGCTGATGCTACCGATAGTGTGCAGATCCAGGAATTAATTATTTTAGGTGAATTAACCAAACGCGCTTGGGAACGGAATGTTCAGGTGATAATTGAAGGCCCTGGCCATATGGCTTTAAATGAGATTACCGCCAATATGCTTTTGGAAAAGAAGCTTTGCCACGGAGCACCTTTTTATGTTTTAGGACCCTTAGTAACCGATGTAGCTCCTGGCTATGATCATATTACTAGTGCCATTGGGGGAGCGGTGGCAGCTATGAGTGGGGCGGATTTTCTTTGTTATGTGACTCCGGCGGAACACCTTAAGTTGCCGAGTTTAGAGGATATGGTAGAAGGAATAATCGCAGCCAAGATTGCGGCTCATGCGGGGGATGTGGCTAAGGGTATACCAGGAGCTAAGGATTGGGATTTAGCGATGAGTAAAGCTAGAGTGGCCTTGGATTGGGAAACCATGTTTAAGCTGGCTTTGGAACCGAAAAAACCGCAGCGTTATCGGGAGGAATCAATCCCCGATGCCCCAGACTCTTGTACTATGTGTGGCAAAATGTGTGCAGTCAAGAATACTAATGCGATTTTAGCAGGGGAAAAGTTAAAGATATAGTCTTTCTGATTTAAGCTAAATTAAAAAAAGTAAAGAGCAAAAATGATTAATTAAAATCGAAAATAAAAAGTTACTTGAGATTCTTTTCAAGTAACTTTTTTATTTTACACTATAGTGTATAAAAATTCTCCATGTATGAAAACTATTTATCATGGGGGGATTTTATATGTCGGAATTAGAAGAATTAAAAAAGCAAAAATAAAAGAACAATTAATTTGTTCTGAAGTTTACTGGAGCTGGTGGGGTGATTCGAACACCTAACCTGCGGTTTACGATACCGCTGCTCTACCGTTGAGCTACACCAGCTTTCACAAAAATTATGGAGCGGGCGACGGGATTCGAACCCGCGATCCTCGGCTTGGGAAGCCGATGCTCTACCACTGAGCCACGCCCGCATTTCTTGTATAAATATTATATCGAAAAGGATTTAAAAAAGCAAGCGCTACTTTATAAAAAAATGCTTCCTAAATTTTTTTTGAAAAAACAGATGTAAATTTTTTGCAAAATGACTTGAAATTTTTCTGAAAATAAGTATAATAAATATAGAGACGTGGGACAAAAAATATTAATAAAGGACAAAAATAGTCCCGTGGTAAAATTATTTAGTAGACAACTAAAAATGATTAGTAAAATCTTAAAAAATTTAATGATAACTTTTTAATGGGAGGTATAATAAAATGAATTTAAGTATGAAAGGGCTAGGATCGGTAACAAAAGTAAGGAATGTTTTTAGAGGAGGATGTCCTTCTAAACCTAGTGAACCATCGCTTGCTGACTTAAAAGATAAGTGTGATGGTGATGTTTTTGGCCCTAAAAAACCCAAAATAACAGATTTAAATACACATTTAAAATTAAATAGTACTGTATTTTCTTTCATATCTGCAATAGAAAGAATTAACTTACAAAAAAAATATGGTTATTCTCAGATAAATAATGAAGTTAAGACGGAATTAGAAGGTCATGTGGCTGAAACAGTAAAATTATTTCAAGACTTTAACTTTAAATTAAAAAATGCAAAGGATATAATAAACAAGAAAGGTGAATTAACTGAACTGGGAAAAGGAATTTTAGAGGTTAT
>JANQHU010000414.1 GCA_028282485.1 Bacillota bacterium | reverse complement strand
TCTTTTCTTTCATTTCGGTTTCAGTAGCTGCACCAACTTGAATTACGGCTACCCCACCCGAAAGTTTTGCCAAACGCTCTTGCAGTTTCTCCCGGTCGTAATCAGATGAAGTATCATCAATCTGCATTTTAATTTGGTTAATGCGATTTTTAATTTCATCAAGACTACCTTTACCATCGACAATGGTGGTTTCTTCTTTGGTAATCTTAACTTGACGGGCGGAACCCAGCATTTCTAATTCAGCATTCTCTAAAGTCATTCCGACTTCTTCGGAAATAACCTGGCCACCAGTAACAATCCCAATGTCGGATAACATGGCTTTGCGGCGATCCCCAAAACCAGGAGCTTTAATGGCTACTACATTTAAAACTCCTCGTAATTTATTTACTACTAAAGTAGCTAAAGCTTCCCCTTCAACATCCTCAGCAATAATTACTAATGGTTTACCTCTTTGAATTACTTTTTCTAAAATCGGCAATAAGTCTTTGATCATCGAAATCTTTTTATCAGTTAATAAAATAAAGGGATCATCTAAGACTGCTTCCATTCTTTCGGAATCAGTTACCATATAAGGTGAGACATAACCCCGGTCGAACTGCATTCCTTCCACTACTTCTAAGTTGGTTCCCATGGTTTGGGATTCTTCAACGGTGATTACTCCATCCTTACCAACTTTCTCCATGGCTTCAGCAATCAATTTACCGATTTCTTCGTCAGCAGCCGAAATCGCGGCTACATGAGTAATATCTTCTTTATTATCAACTGACTTGCTTGCTTTGCCAATTTCTTCAATAACTACTTGGACTGCTTTCTCAATCCCTCTCTTTAAGATCATCGGATTAGCTCCGGCAGCCACATTTTTCAATCCTTCTCGAACCATTGCTTGGGCCAAAAGAGTAGCCGTAGTAGTTCCGTCACCAGCAATATCGTTGGTTTTAGTAGCTACTTCTTTAGCCAATTGGGCTCCCATATTTTCAAAGGGATCTTGGATTTCCATTTCTTTGGCAATAGTTACTCCGTCATTAGTGATGGTCGGAGAACCATATTTTTTTTCTAAAACTACATTACGTCCTTTAGGACCGAGAGTTACTTTAACAGCATCTGCTAAAGTATTAACACCGCGTTCCAAAGCATGACGGGCTTCTTCACTAAATAAAATCTGTTTAGCGGCCATTTTTTCACCTTCCTTAAGTATTATTATTAATTTTAAAATATATTAATTACTATTAATCAACAATAGCTAAGATATCGCTTTCTTTTAACACCATGTACTCTTCGCCGTCTAATTTGACTTCAGTACCCGCGTATTTGGCAAATAGTACTTTATCCCCAACTTTTACCTCTAAGGCTACTTTTTGGCCATTTTCAAGCAATTTGCCATTTCCCACTGCTAAAACTTTACCCATTTGCGGTTTCTCTTTAGCAGTATCCGGGAGAACAATCCCACTTTTGGTACGTTCTTCGCTCTCCACAACTTTGATTACTAATCTTTCTCCTAAAGGTTTAATATTCATTTTTTCCCTCCTCTCAAATTCTGCTGTTAGCACTCACTATCAACGAGTGCTAACCGTTACAAACTGATTTTATCGAAGAATCTAAAAATTAGCAAGAAGCTAATTTTTGCATTTGGGATTATTTTAGGCCAAATTAACTGGTTTATTAAAGTTTACTCTATTTTACTCCCTAATATTTCTTTTTTCGCTCTCTTATTCCATTTTGCTTAATAAAATATTTGTCAAACTCTTTATCAACCTCTTTTGCCTAATTATTTTAAGGGATTTTTTATGAAAACTTCTGCTAACATGGGTAAATGATCTGATATTTTTTCATTTAATACCCAAAAATTATTTATATAAATTATCGGTGATCCAAAAATATAATCAATACGGGCCCCAATACTCCCATCGGGTAAGATAATAGTTCCTTGACTTTTGAGGCCTTTTTTTTCTTGGAAATCAATGTATTTTGCTTTAAATAAGCCGACGACCTCCGCGGTATCTTCTTCATTAAAATCTCCCATAATGATCACTTTTTCATCTTCTTCTTTAAGTAATTCCAGTAGCCTTGTTGCCTGTAAATAACGATCTGACTTGGATAAGCCTAAATGAGTCACAAGAAAATTAACTTTGCTACCTAAAAAATTAATTTTAATCCAGACATAGCTACGTTTTTCTAAAGCTCCGGGTAAAGTAGCCATGCTACTTTGCAGAATGGGAAACCTACTTAAAATTAAATTACCAAAATACTTTTCTTGTCGCTCTAAAGAAACAGAAAAAGCCGGAAACATTCCAACTTTCAAGGCTAATTCTCCCGGAATATCCGCGAAGTTGCTGGCTTCCAACCACTTTCTGCCAACTTCCTGCAAACCCACAATATCCGGTTGATACTTATTAATTAATTTAATTAAACCATCTAAATCATATTTACCGTTAAAATTTAAACCCCCGTGCATATTTAAAGATAAGACCGTACACTTAGTCTGCTGAATACTTTCTACCATTTTTCTAAAAACCCCCTATATTTAAAAATAAGTGGTAGAAAAATCCTACAGATTAATTTTATTTACAGCTAAGCATTTCAATTCATATTTTATTAATAAAAAAACATTTTTTTCATTGCTTTACTTTCCATCAATTCATCTAATAAAGCAACTACTATTTTTTCGATAAAACTATTAAGGAGTTCGGATAACCTGCTAAAATTATTTCCGGTTGACTATCCCCATTCAAATCGGAGACAGCCACGTCAACCAGACCGCACCTAAAGGAGTATTTTTCTTTCTCTAACTTGAGCATCTCTTCATTCCAACTAAAAAAATTCAGCTTACCATGGGAGGAGGCGGTGACTAAGCCTTCTTTTTCAAAAATTTTCTTGATTTTCAAACCAAAGACCGCTTTTTTAATACTATTTTTTAAAGAATAACTCTCTCTTAACTGCTGATTTTCCCAACTAAAGACTCTTAAGTTGCCGGGATTCATCTTATTGCCTTCTTCAATAATTACTTCATCCTGGGAGTCACCATTGATATCACCAGCCGCCACCCCCCGAATATTTCCTAGTAATTTAGTTTCAAAGATTAACTCCGGCCCCGTCTTTAAAATTTGCCAGATCTGCAACCGTCCGTTATATATTTTACTAGTTATTTGACCAATTTTGGCAATTATTAATTCGGTCCTGCCGTCACCATCAAGATCGCCACTGGTGATATTTAAAGTCTTTTGGAAAGCAAATTCTCTCTTGGTTAAGAGTGCTAGCTTGCCATTCTTACCAGTTTCATAAATATAATAACCACTTTCATTAACTACCAAAAGTTGCTTTTTCTCTCCAGTAAATTTACCGAGAGCAATTCCGACAAAGCCTCTTTTTTGAAATAAATTTGGACTTTGCCACTTAACTATTGGTTTGAATTGGTCATTTGTCTCAATTAAATAAGTGTAAGTTTCTCTTTTTATGTAATTTTTACCTAATAATACAATTTCGCCCTTCTGATTATTATCCAGATCACTGCCATGGATATTCATAATTGCTTCACACAAAAAACGGGGTTGCTTTAATACCCGAGTATAACCTCTGGTTTTAGCCGTAATATTAGATATGGAAATTATAACAAATAGACATAAACCGATCAAAAGCAATTTTTTGCGCAATTTTTAAATAACCACCTTTAAAAAAAGTTTTTTCAAAATTTCGCTACTAATAATGCCATTTCCTGCCTGAGAACCTTAACTAATTTATAATATTTATCAAATAACCACCAAATAATCTGTATATAACTACCCAAAACAGGCTATATTATAAAAGCAATTTAACGATTGAATTTATGGCTTTTAAAAGTTTTAGGAAGGAGGAATAAAATGACCCGAGAGGAATTGGCGGGAAAAAACAAACAAGATTTAGTAGAGATCGCCCGAGCTCTAGGAATCAAAAGTATCTCAAAATTAAACCGGGATGATCTTATCGAGCAAATCTTGCTTTTGGATCCGCCATTTTCAGCAAATCCCGTTCAAGAAATGGAAATATCTCAACATTTACAGAATATCCTGGGCGGGTCAGATAAGCTAGCATACCAAACTGCGACTATTGAAAACCATTATTCCGGGGTTACGGTAGACCAGGAGCAGCAAGAAGCAACAACGTTACCGGAATACGATGATACTCGAATTGCCTTAATGGTTCGGGATCCTTACTGGCTTTATACTTACTGGAGTATTAACGGAGAGACTAAGAATTTTATCTCCAATCATATTAAACCCTGGCATCAAATTCAGTTAGTTTTACGTGTCCATGATATCACTAATCTCCATAATTTTACCGGAACCGAGTCAAACTATTTTTTTGATGTTAATATTGGACATGATATTTTTAACTGGTATATTAATGTTAATGGTCCCAATCGCACCTTTTGCGTTGATCTTGGTTTTATTCAGGACAATGGTCTCTTTTACACCATTGCCCGTTCCAATTTTGTGACCACTCCTCGTGATAACATTTCCGAAGTTATTGATGAGGAATGGATGAGTATTGAAAAAGATTATCAAAATCTTTACCGTTTAGGAGGCGGTATTTTAGGTAATAGTTCTGCCGAATTGGTAGAATCATTAATCTCTCGCTTGGAAAAAGAAATGGGTTCCGGTGCCGTTAGTAGTTTTGCCGGACCAGCAGAAGGCATTACCCAAAAACGCAAATTTTGGTTGGTAGTCAATACCGAATTAATAGTTTATGGGGCTACCGAACCAGATGCTTCAGTTTTTATCCAGGGCGAGCCTATTAAACTAAGGCCGGACGGAAGCTTCACTTTACGTTTTGCTTTACCGGATGGTACTCAAGAAATACCGGTTACCGGGCATTCTGCAGATGGAGTAGATAATATTACGATTACACCTATTGTCAATAAAAAAACTATCTAAGCTAACTGAATCTAATTTGAGGAGTGACTTTTATGGAAAAAGGATATTTGTCCCTGGTTTTACATGCCCATTTGCCTTATGTCCGGCATCCGGAATATCCGGATTTTTTAGAAGAAGACTGGTTATTTGAAGCTATTTCCGAAACTTATATTCCCCTATTAAGAGTATTTGAAAACCTAGCTGCTGATGGGATTAAGTTTCGCATTACTATGAGTCTTTCTCCCCCTTTACTGGCAATGCTTGGTGATGAACTTTTACAGCAAAGATACTTAAAAAAACTGGAGAGCCTGATTGAGCTTGCTGCCAAAGAAGTGGAACGAACCAAGTGGCTACCTGAATTTCATGAGGTAGCTTTAATGTATCACGAACATTTTCAATTTTGCCGCTATTTTTTTGCCGAAAAATATCGTTGTAATTTAATAAATGCTTTTCGGGAAGCCCAAAACTCCGGCAATGTGGAAATCATTACTTGTGGGGCCACTCATGGGTATTTACCGCTAATGCTTAACGAAACTGCCGTCAAAGCTCAAATAAGAATGGCCGTGAAAAACCATACCGAGAGTCTGGGAAGTAAGCCAAGGGGTATTTGGCTTCCAGAATGTGCTTATCAACCCGGCCATGATCAGTTTTTAAAAGAAGAAGGCTTACGTTTCTTTTTCTTAGATGCTCATGGTATCTTTTTTGCTTCGCCCCGGCCCAAATACGGCATCTTTGCTCCCCTTTACTCTCCTTCGGGAGTAGCAGCTTTTGGCCGGGATTTAGGATCGTCAAAGCAAGTCTGGAGTGCTAACGAAGGATATCCCGGGGATCCTCAATACCGTGAGTTTTATCGTGATATCGGCTATGATCTGGATTATGAATATTTAAAACCCCATCTTCCTTCTAGTGGAATTCGCGCTTCCACGGGAATTAAGTATTTCCGGATTACCGGTAGAGATATGGCCAAACAACCCTATAATCCACATTTAGCTCGCGAACAAGCGGCCCTTCATGCCGGTAATTTTATGTTTAATCGCGAAAAACAAATTGAACATTTAGCGGGGATTATAGATCGCAAACCCATAATAATCTCCCCTTATGATGCCGAGTTATTTGGGCACTGGTGGTTTGAAGGCCCCCAATGGTTAGATTATTTAATTCGCAAGATTACCTTTGATCAATCTGTTATTAAATTAATTACTCCTGGTGATTATTTAGAAATCTATCCTAAAAACCAGGTTTCAGTTCCTTCCCAGTCAAGTTGGGGATATCGGGGGTATAATGAAGTCTGGTTAGAGGGAAGTAATGATTGGATCTACCGCCATTTACATAAAGCTGCTGATCGCATGGTTGAATTAGCTACTTTATTTCCCGAGGCTCATGGTGATCTGGCCAGGGCACTAAACCAGGCCGCACGGGAAGTTTTACTACTGCAAAGCAGCGACTGGGCTTTTATTATGAAAACTGGCACTATGGTCGATTATGCTGTTAAAAGAACTAAAACTCATTTAAATCGTTTTCACAAACTTTACGACCAAATTAAATATAATCGCATTGATCCTGCCTATCTCAATAAATTAGAAGGTCTTGATAATCTTTTTCCAAATATAGATTATCGCATTTATAGCCCACAACTAGCAAAAACTGAAGCCGCTTTAGCAATTTAGGAGTCACTTAAGACTCCTTTTTTATTTGGTTTTTTTCTAATAAAAAAGCTAACAAAAAGGAAAAACCATAACTTAAACAAGTCCCAAAGGCAACTACTCCGGAATCATTCAAAAAAAAGGCGGCTCCTCCAGAAACTAAAATAGCAGCTGGAAGTAACCTTTCTCCCTCTTCCCCAAAATTTTTTTTGAAGTAATATTTAACCACCAAACTCACTAATCCTGCTAAGAGAATTACCCGGGTCCACGCACTAAAGAGCAACAGTTTGAAATTCATCTGTAACTTGCGGAAAATTATTTGCCAAATTTCCCCTTGGTTATTCAAAAGTATCATTTGAAAAAATTTACCAAAATGAGTTTGACTTTCGGTCGGCCGAAGACTATCAAAAAGACCCACCAACATGATCAATCCGAAAAATACTAAAAACACCAGCCCTGCTTTTTGACTTGTGAACCACTTGAAATTATATAATCTAAAAATATAAAATGAAAAACCAATTAAGGCTGCTAAAGTACCCCCAAAATTAACCCCTAACCCCGGCCAGCCTAAGATACAAACTGATATTCCTAAAACAGCTACCACTACTTCCTTTTTGGGCCAAAAATAATTATAAAGTAAATGGCTCAATATTAAAGAGTTTGCCAAAAAAATCCCCATGTATTCGTTACCAATTCCGTAATATCGGGAACCATAAATGGGACTATAGCCCAGAGGGGAAAAACGAATTAATTGCCAACCAGTTAATTGATCGATTACGATTACTAACCAAAAGAGTAAGGTTAGTCCTAAGTATTGATGGTAAAAATTTTTAAATCTTATCGAAATGATGAGTAAGCTAAGGAATAACCCGACTAACCCCCATTCATTCCAACAACTTTTTGGTAATAAAGGCATGATCAGCAAGGCGAGGGGTATACTATAAGTCAGAAGTAAGAGCCCTTTAGCCCACCACCCCCGTCGCCAAAATAAAGCTGCTAAAAAGGCTAGCCAAACAATATTTACAATAGTTATGTAAAGGTTTAGTAGATTTCGATAACTCCCAAATACAGTGATAATTTTTTGATTTAGTTTCCTTAAATAAGCCAGATGATTAGTTTTTTCTAAAGCTTCAATTCTTCGCCCGGCAATAGAGGTACTTAATTCAAGCTGGGCCATTTGTAAAATGGTCGGCAGAAAATCCACATTAGCTACTAAGCCCTCCCAGTTTGTTGTTCCTGATTTAATCAAGCCGGGAGGCATACCCTGGCTGCGGATAGCCATCAATCCTAAACTATCATTTTTAAGCTGGGTATACCGCGCTATTGAGGGGGTAATTAAAATTATGGTGGCTTCTTTTGGGGACCAGCTCTCTAAAACTTTTTGCAAAAAAAAATCAAATCTGAGCCAGGTAGTGGTCAGCAGTTTCTCATATTGTTTGGGCAAAATATCTTTATAGCTGGTTTGTAATCGGGCAAAATCAGTAAAATCAACGAGAATAAGCTGCTTTGGTAAAGTATGCTTTTTCATAATCTTAATTACTTGCGGGATATTCAAACGATATTCATAAGGAAAATCTCGAGCTTTTTCATTAACCAGACCTCCAAAATAACCTTGATCAAGAACTCCGTCTTGATCAGTTAAGATTAATCCCCCCGGTCGTTTCTTTTTATTATTAGTATCTAAATCGCCAATTACAATAGTCTTCCAACCCTTATTTCTCATCCTGCTTCCCAGAAGACCATAGGTATCAGGATTTGCTTGAGTAGATTTAGACTTCGTTAAGAAGGAGATTTCTGGTATAATTACTTTTTCCGAATTTTTTTTAATCTCTCTGCCATTAAGCCACTCATAATAATTCCGGGCAGTTCCTTGTTTTAATTCTTCCTCGGGATAAAAAGTAATTCCGGAATTAATGTTATTGTAAGCCCGCTTGCCTCCACTTAGAGTTAAATAGCCACTGGTACCGGTATAACCCGCCAGAGAACGAATATTCATTAAGCCACAGGCACTTTCGGCCAAAAATCTTTGCAGCCCCGGTAATTCTTTACTATATATTTGATAACTACTAACTTGATCAACCGCAATAATGATAATTGGGGCTGATTCATTTTTGTCAGTTAGTTTTTTTTCCTTAGCCATAGCACTGCTAATGCATATGCAAATCATTAAGCAGCCGAAAAGCATTTTATAACAGAAGTTTTTTTTCATTCTTCACTCCATACTTTATAGTTAATAAAAAACTTCAACCAGTGATAAGCCACATGCGGGGGCTGTAGGACCAGCTAGGGAACGATCTTTTTGATTCATTATTCTCTGAAAGTCAGAGAGAGACAGGCGCTGGTTTCCCACCAGGATTAACGTCCCCACTATATTGCGCACCATATGGTATAAAAACCCATCAGCATTAATCGTGATGGTTATTTCATTCTCCTTTTTGGTAATCTCACAGTAATTAATGGTTCGGACGGTCGTCTTCACTTGATTACCAGTAGCTTGAAAGCATTTAAAATCATGTGTACCAATTAAAAACCTTCCCGCTTGCTTCATTTCTGCCAGACTTAAAGAATATTTATAGTGATAAACAAAATTCCTCCTAAATAGAGGACGTTCGTAATTAGTATGTATGTTATAGGAATAGGTTTTTGATATAGCTGAGTAGCGAGCGTGAAAAGTGGGACTTACTTCCCAGACTTCTCTAATTAAAATATCAGGCGGAATAATCCTATTTAAGGCCGGTTTGAGACGTTCGGTGGGTATGCGAGTTTTGGTAAAGAAATTAATAGCTTGTCCGGCGGCATGTACTCCAGCATCGGTTCGACCAGCACCAATAAGTGTGATTTTTTCCCCTGTTAGTTGTTGCAGAGCAGTTTCAATGGTTCCTTGAATAGTTTGCCCATTTTTCTGACGTTGAAATCCCGCATAATTGGTCCCTTCATAAGCAATAATCATTTTGATATTTTTAGTAACCAGTGGCTCCAAAATATTCACCAACCATTTTTCTTGATAAATAAAATACAAGGGCCGATCATGGTTTTTATTCCAAACGGCCCTTTTAATTAAAATTTTTAGTCATCAAATTATACCAATTCAATAATTACCATTGGTGCTGCATCTCCGCGCCGGGGACCCATTTTTAATATTCTGGTATAACCACCCGGACGTTCAGTATATCTTGGCCCAATATCTTCAAATAATTTCTGTAAAACTGCTGGTTCGTTAAGCATTTTGGCCGCTTCTCTGCGGGCAGTTAAACTTCCATTTTTAGCAAAAGTAATTAATTTTTCAGCTTTGGAACGAATTTCTTTAGCTTTTATCTCGGTTGTTTCAATTTTTTCGTATTTAAATAATGATGTCACCAAATTTCGAAACAAAGCTTTACGTTGTCCAATTCTTCTTCCTAATTTTCTTTTTAGCATTTTCGACTTCCTCCTAGCTAAACTAGCAAATTAAAGGCTATTTTTAATCTTCCGTTCTTCTTAAGGCAAGATTTAAGCTAGCTATTTTTTGCTGCACTTCTTCAAGTGATTTACGACCTAAATTACGGACTTTTATCATGTCCTCTTCACTTCTTTTGGTTAATTCTTCAACTGTATTGATCCCTGCTCGTTTTAAACAATTATATGATCTTACCGATAAATCTAATTCTTCAATAGTCATTTCCAAAATCCGGTCTTTCTTTTCTTCTTCCTTTTCAACCATAATCTCGGTACTACCTACTGTTTGACTTAAATTTACAAATAACATCAAATGTTCGTTAATAATTTTGGCAGTTAACGAAACAGCTTCGATAGGAGTAATACTCCCGTCGGTCGATACTTCTAAGATCAGTTTATCATAATCGGTAATCTGTCCCACGCGAGTATGCTCCACGTAATAATTAACTTTTTTGACTGGTGAAAAACTGGCGTCAACAGCAATAACCCCAATTACATTCTCCGCGTTTTTATTACGTTCAACGGAAACATAACCCCGCCCCCGATCAATGGTAAGTTCCACATTAAGGGAACCGCCACTAGAAACTGTTGCAATATACAAATCAGGATTTAAGATCTCAATTTCACTACTTGCTTGGATATCAGCTGCAGTAACAATCTTTTCTTCTTGAATATTTAAATAAGCCTTGGTAGGACAATCCCCGTGCACCTTAATTAATAATTGTTTTAAATTTAAGATAATATCGGTGGTATCCTCAACAACTCCCGGAATCGTAGAAAACTCATGTAAGGCACTGTCGATTTTTACAGCAGTTACTGCATACCCCGGAAGAGATGAAAGAAGGATCCGACGCAAAGAATTGCCCAGGGTAGTTCCATATCCTCTTTCTAGAGGTTCCACAACAAATACCCCATATACTTCTGGTTCTTCGGTTTTCTCAAGGACAATTTTGGGCTTTTCAATCTCGATCAATAACTAACCCTCCTTCTCGCTACTAGCGATCCGCTCTGGTATAAATTCTTTATATATCCTTAATACGATTTACTATTTAGAATATAACTCAACAATCAAGTGTTCTTTTACCGGAATGTCAATCTGCTCTCTCAGCGGTAATGCTTTGATTTTAGCAACATGAGTGTTGGTATCATATTCAATCCATTCTGGGACAGTACGAGTATTAGAAATTTCAATTAACTCTTTAATCTTCGGTGAGCTTAGGCTCTTTTCTTTGATAGTGATCACATCACCAATTTTAACCAAAAAAGAGGGAATATTTGCTTTTTTACCATTAACTAAAAAATGTCCGTGTAAAACTAATTGACGAGCTTCCTTGCGAGATACTCCTAAGCCTAAGCGATAAATTACGTTATCTAATCTTTGTTCTAAAATCTGTAATAAATTCTCACCGGTAATGCCTTTTTTACGGTCAGCAATTACAAAATAATTGGCAAATTGCTTTTCTAAGATTCCGTAGGTACGCCGTAATTTTTGTTTTTCTCTTAACTGTAATCCGTATTCCGTTTGTTTTTTACGCATTTGTCCTTGCCCGTGTTGCCCTGGGGCAAAACCTCTTCGGACTATACCACATTTATTAGTATAACATCTTTCACCTTTTAAATAAAGCTTTTCGTTTTCACGCCGACATAAGCGACATACAGCTCCATTATATCTTGCCATTAACTTTTTAACACCTCCTAGAATTATACCCGACGACGTTTGGGTGGACGACAACCATTATGTGGAATTGGTGTTACATCTTTAATCATGTTAATTACCAATCCGGCCGCTTGTAAAGAGCGAATCGCTGCCTCTCTTCCTGATCCAGGCCCTTTCACAAAAACTTCAATACTTTTCATCCCATGTTCCATCGCTTGACGCGCCGCTTCTTCGGCTGCCATTCCGGCAGCAAAGGGTGTACTCTTTCGAGAACCTTTAAATCCCATATTGCCAGCACTTGCCCAAGAAATAACATTACCGACGGGATCAGTAAGCGTCACAATTGTATTATTAAACGTTGAATGAATATGTGCCATTCCGCTATCTATATGCTTACGTTCTTTTCGCCGAACGCGAGCTCCTCTTTTAGCAGCTGGTTTTGCCATATTAAATTAACCCCCTTTTATTTCTTTCTTTTTGCTCCAACTGTTCTTTTCGGACCTTTTCGAGTCCGAGCATTAGTTTTAGACCGTTGCCCGCGCACCGGTAAACCTCTCCGATGTCTTATCCCGCGATAACAGCTGATTTCAATCAATCTTTTAATATTTAGACCTTCTTCGCGCCGTAAATCTCCCTCAACCTTATAGTCTTGATCAATGACCTCGCGTAACTTATTAATCTCTTCTTCGGTCAAGTCACGTACTCGAGTATCCGGATTAATGCCTGTCTTTACTAAAACTTCATTAGCAGCAGTACGGCCAAGTCCGTAAATATAGGTTAAAGAGATTTCAACTCGTTTTTCTCGAGGCAAATCTACTCCAGCTATACGTGCCATTTAGTATACCTCCTTAAAATATCTGATATTGTTTAACATACTTTTTAACCTTGCTTTTGTTTATGTTTAGGATTTTCGCAAATAACCATTATGCAACCTTTACGCTTGATAATTTTACAGTGTTCACATATTGGCTTCACAGATGGCCTAACCTTCATGTGAAATCCTCCTTATTTTCATTTTTATCTTGAAGAAAGGGCGACTTACCGCAACCCAGATAAAGTAAGTCTTTTTTATTTATAGCGATAAATAATCCGGCCTCTGGTTAAATCATAAGCCGAAAGCTCCACCGTAACTCGATCTCCAGACAAAATTTTAATGAAATTCATCCGCATTTTTCCGGAAATATGCGCCAAAATTTTATGTCCGTTTTCCAGTTCTACTCGAAACATAGCATTTGGTAGTGGCTCAATCACAGTTCCTTCGACTTCGATTACATCCTGTTTTCCCATACGGCTAATCCCCTTCCTCTAAATCATTTTTCAATTTGGTTATTTTTTCTTTAATCAACTTATTTAATACTTCTCTTTCTTGTAAATAACTCTCTTCAATTTCTTTGGCAACCAACATAGTTATCTTTAAATGTTTAACATTCTTTCTTTTGGGAGCTTTGAGCGGATGATTTGTACCATTGGTAATTAATAAATACTTTTCACCTTCAAAACCCACAATTAAATAGTACTCCCCACAATCCCTTCCGGCTATTGATCTGACTAATTGCCCATAACGTAAGCCTTCAACTGTTGTAATCATTTGTTATTTAACCTCTGGAAGTAATTCCGGCCGTAACAATGTCAAAATTTCAGGCTCTCCTTCCGTTACGGCAATAGTATGTTCAAAATGAGCGGAAAACTGCCGATCTAAAGTTCGCACTGTCCAATTATCCTTGGCGTCCACTTCCACATCAATTCCGCCGACATTAACCATCGGTTCAACTGCTAAAGTCATCCCTTTTTTTAAACGGGGGTTGTAATCATTGCCAACAAAATTGGGGATTTGAGGCGCTTCGTGCATCTGACGTCCAATCCCATGACCGACAAAATCTCTCACTACTGAGAAATGATTATTTTCTACATGATTTTGAATAGCACGCGAGATATCAAATAGTTTATTTCCTACCAGAGCTTTGGTAATCCCCTGATATAAAGCCTCTTTAGTAACTTGGAGTAATCTTTTAGTTTCGTCACTAACTTTACCAACGGGAACGGTAATCGCCGCATCGCCATAATAATCTTTATAGACAACCCCAAAATCCAATCCGACTATATCCCCTTCGCGAAGCACATAATTATTGGGAATACCATGCACTACTTGTTCATTAATTGAGGTACAAAGAGCCGCGGGAAAGCCTTGATAACCTTTAAAAGCAGGAACTACCTTATATTTTCGGGTGGTATTCTCAGCATAGCGATTCAGTTCTTTTAGGGTGATCCCAGGACAAATCATTGCTTCCAAATCTGCTAAAACTTTAGCGACGATACTTCCTGCCACTCTCATGATGGCTAATTCATTAGCAGACTTTAAAACTATCATTGTTTACTCTCAATTGTCTCGCAAATATTGGCAAATAAGACTTGGATTCCAGCATCACCTTTAAAGGTAGCTAACAAACCTTTCTTGGCATAATAATCAATTAAGGGTTCGGTTTGCTTTTTATAGACATCCAAACGATTGGATACAGTTTCCGGAGTGTCGTCAGTACGTTGATAAACCTCACCACCGCAATGATCACATACCCCTTCAATTTTTGACTTTTTAGTTTCAATATGGTAAACAGCTGCACAATTACGGCAAACCCTGCGACCAGTTAACCTACGTAATAATATGTCTGAATCTACTTCAATATTAATTGTAACTGTAATCTTGCGTTCCATTTCCGCCAAAATCTTCTCTAAAGCCTCGGCTTGAGAAACTGTTCTGGGAAAACCATCAAGTAAAAATCCTTTTTGAGTATCTTCTTTTTGTAAGCGTTCTTTTACTATCCCAATAACCACTTCATCTGGAACCAGCTGGCCTTGATCCATATATCCTTTAGCTTCTACTCCTAAAGATGTTCCTTCTTTGATGGCGGCGCGAAACATATCACCAGTTGATATATGTGGAATATTGTACTTAGCGATTAATAACTCGGCTTGAGTTCCCTTGCCGGCACCTGGCGGTCCAAGTAAAATTATATTCATTACAGTTACCTCCTTATTATTTAAGAAATCCTTCGTATTGCCGCATTAATAATTGTGACTCAATTTGTTTCATTGTATCTATGGCCACCCCTACAGCAATTAGTAAGGCTGTTCCGCCAAAATAAACAGGCAGACCATAAAAACCAGGTAAATACATAATTAAATAAGGCATTAGTGATATTGCAGTTAAAAATATAGCTCCGGCAAAAGTAATACGCCCCAAAACTTTATCCAAGTACTCAGCGGTAGACTTGCCTGGCCTAATTCCCGGAATAAATCCGCCATACTTTTTCATATTATCTGCTACCTCAACCGGATTGAAGGATACGGCCGTATAAAAATAGGTAAATACAAAAATTAGTATAGCATAAAACGTTAAATATAGAAACCTTCCGGGATCAAATAAATGTAAAAATTTTGCCAAACCATGGGTTGCTGGCAAAAACTGTGCCAAGGTTGGTGGAAAACTTAAGACTGCGGAAGCAAATATAATGGGAATAACGCTAGCCTGATTTACCTTCATTGGCAAATAGGTAGAGCCACCACCATACATCTTCCGACCGACCATTCGTTTGGCATATTGAACCGGAATCTTTCTTTCTCCCTGGGTTACAAAGACTACTCCGGCAACTATTAATACGGCAATAATCAAAAAGCCGATGATACTAAAGATCGAAATACCGGCGATACCTTTATCTCCCATTCTACCTAATACTTCTATAGAACTGGGAATCAGTCTAGCAACAATTCCTCCAAAAATGATCATGGAAACACCATTACCGATTCCACGTTCGGTCATTATTTCCCCAAGCCACAATAATAATACAGAACCCGCTGTTAAGGAAAGCACAATTAAGACAAAATCCCATAAAGAAGGATTTTGAATAGCCCCATTAGCTTGAAGCCCTATGGTGATAGCTGTTCCCTGAATAATTGCTAAGACAACCGTCGCATAACGAACGTACTGGTTGATTATCTTTCTACCTTCAGTACCTTCTTTAGCAAGTTCCTGTAATTTGGGAATTACTATTTGTAATAACTGCATTATAATTGAAGCGGTAATGTAAGGATTAACTGTCAAAGCAAAAATCGACATCCTCCTTAAAGCTCCACCCGCCATCAAGTCTAAAAACCCAAACAGATTACTATTATTACCAAATAAATTATCTAATACGGCAGGATTCCACGGCCCGGGTACTGGAACTAAATTTCCAATACGAAATATTCCCAATAAAACCAAGGTCCATATAATCTTTTTCCGCAAATCTGGTAGTTTTAACGCAGTAACTAAAGAACTGAGCAATTAGATCACCTCGGCTTTGCCACCGGCAGATTCAATTTTTTCTATTGCCGTTTTACTAAAATAATTACTTTTAATAGTAAGTTTTTTAGTTAAATCACCATTTGCTAATACTTTTACTCCATCACCAAAAGACTTAATAATGCCTGACTCTAATAATAATTCCGGGGTAATAACTGTCCCTTCATCAAAACAATTAAAGCGTTCCAAAGATACAATCACTAATTCTCGTCGAAAGCGTTTATTATTAAAGCCCCGTTTTGGTAAACGGCGTTGTAATGGCGTCTGTCCGCCTTCAAAGGCTGGTCCTTTTCCACCACCTGAACGAGCTTTCTGCCCTTTATGACCATAACCTGCAGTCTTATTCCAACCAGATCCGATTCCACGCCCTACTCGTTTACGTTTTTTTTTCGAACCGGGGGCTGGTTTAAGTTCATAAACCTTCATTTCACAGACACCTCCTATACCTCTTTAAATTCAACTAAATGTTTAACTTTTTCAATCATACCTCGAATCGCCGGATTATCCGGTTTTAAGGTTGATTGATTTAACTTATTGAGACCTAAAATCTTGACTGTCTCCTTTTGGTCTTTTGAATAACCAATTGGACTCTTACGTAATATTATTTGTATTTGTTTTTGATTATTATCCATTCTGTTCCTCCTATTTTAACTGAGGATGTCATCCATAGTCTTACCACGCGCTGCTAAGATTTGTTCCGGACTTTTAAGTTCTTTTAATCCAGAGATTGTGGCATTAACTATATTAATTGCATTAGATGAACCTAATGATTTAGTAAGAATATCTCGTACTCCGGCACATTCCAAGACGGCCCGAACTGGTCCGCCAGCAATAACTCCGGTTCCTGGTGCCGCGGGTTTTAACAAGACTTTTCCGGCCCCAAAATTACCTTCAATTTGATAAGGAATTGTTGTTCCTTTTAAGGGAACTTCAATTAAATTCTTCTTTGCCTTTTCAATAGCCTTCCGAATCGCTTCCGGTACTTCAGCTGCTTTTCCCATACCTTCCCCTACATGACCATTACCGTCACCAACAACTACTAAAGCGCTAAAACTGAACCGCCGACCACCTTTGACAACTTTAGCGACTCGATTTATATAGACTACTTTTTCAAATAATTCATACGAATTAGGGTCTAACCGCTTCATGCTTATTAATCCTCCCTTCGCTAAAATTCTAAACCATTCTCTCTGGCAGCCACCGCTAAAGCTTGTGCCCGCCCATGATATATATAGCCACCCCGATCAAAAACTACCTTTTTTATTCCTTGCGTTAAGGCTTTTTTAGCAATGGTAATCCCAACTAGTTTAGCAGCTTCAATATTTCCAGACTTTCCGTTTAATTCTTTAGCCAAGTCCTGGTCTTTAGTTGATGTGGCTACTAGAGTAATTCCTTTTGTATCATCAATTATTTGAGCATAAATATGCTTCAAACTTCTAAAAACACTTAATCTCGGCCGCTCGGAAGTTCCATTGATCTTTTTACGAAGACGCCTATGCCTGCGTAACCTGGCTTCGTTGCGTTGAGGTTTTTTAAACATTCCATGTCACTTCCTTTCTGTAAAAACTATCTTACTTTTTACCGCCTTTTCCGGTCTTGCCTGCTTTTCTTCTGATAACTTCATTTTCATACTTAATTCCTTTACCTTTATAAGGTTCTGGTTCTCTTACCGCACGGATCTGGGCCGCCATTTGCCCCACGGTATATTTATCAATACCTTTAACAATAATTTTGTTATTAGCAGGAACGTCAATTTCAACACCAGCTAATGGTTCAATTTCTACCGGATGTGAATACCCCATTGAGAGAACTAATTTCGCTCCTTGCTTTGCGGCTCGATATCCGACCCCATTTATTTCTAAGGCTTTGACAAAACCTTTATTTACACCTTCAACCATATTAGCGATCAGTGTTCTAGTCAATCCGTGCAATTCACGATGTTTCTTGGCATCCGATGGCCGTTGTACATTAATTATATCATTCTCAATATTAATGATAATTTCCGGATTAAAAGTTTTGGTGAGCTCACCTTTGGTCCCTTTTACCGTCAACATACTGCCATTTAGTTCAACCTGAACCCCTTGGGGAATTATTATGGGTTTTCGTCCTATTCTCGACACTTTTTACACCCCCATTCAAAAAATTTATAACATTTTCTCTGAAATGTCAATATTTTTTCTTTTTATATTAAAATTACCATACATAACAAAGTACTTCACCGCCAACACCCTCTTTACGTGCTATCCGGTCTGTCATAATCCCTTTTGAAGTAGAGATTACAGCAATTCCCAACCCATTTAAAACTTTTGGTAACTCCTCTTTAGAAGCATATACCCGTAGTCCTGGTTTACTAATTCTTTTTAGACCAGAGATTACATTTTCTTTGCCATTATATTTCAAATAAATTCTTGTTAACCCTTGAACTTCCTTATCTACTGACTCATAGTCATGAATAAAGCCTTCTTCTTTTAGGATTTTAACTATCTCGATTTTAACTTTAGAGGAAGGTACTTCTACTATTTTTTTCCGATCAACCATAGCATTTCGGATGCGAGTTAACATATCAGCAATTGGATCTGTCATCACCATTTAATTTTACCTCCTTCCTTTTGGTATCTTACCAGCTGGATTTTACTACACCTGGCAATTCACCCCGATGTGCCAATTTACGAAAACATATCCGGCACATCCCAAAACGACGCATATAACCATGTGGCCTGCCACATAGATTGCAACGGTTGTGCTTTCGAACAGTATATTTAGGAGTCCTTTGTGACTTTACAATCATCGAAGTCTTGGCCATTTATTAACCTCCTCGTTCACATAGCTTACTATGCTCAACATTTTTTATCCTTTAAAAGGCATACCCATTAATTTTAACAATTCATAGGCTTCTTCATCTTCTTCAGCCGAAGTAACAATAATAATATCCATCCCGCGAACCTTGGTTACTTTATCATAGTTGATTTCCGGAAAAATTAATTGTTCCCGTACCCCTAAACTATAATTACCTCTACCATCAAATGACTTGGGAGATACCCCGCGAAAATCCCTAATTCGTGGCAAAGCGATCGAAAATAATTTATCTAAAAACTGATACATTCTTTCGCCACGTAAAGTTACCTTACAACCGATCGGCATTCCGGCTCGTAATTTAAAAGCTGCTACTGACTTTTTGGCTTTGGTAACTATTGGTTTTTGTCCGGCAATAATCGTTAGATCATTTAAAGCAGCTTCAATGGCTTTAGAGTCTGCCGTAGCATCCCCAACCCCCATATTAATAACCACTTTCTTACACTGAGGAATTTCCATTACATTTTTATATCCAAACCGTTTTGTTAATCCCGGCATAACTTCTTTTTGATATTTTTCTTTCAGACGCGACATCGCTTGCACCTCCTTTCTGTTTTAACACCTTTTAATCCAACTTTTGGTTACATTTAATACAAACTCTAACTTTATTATCATCAGAAGCTTTTTCACGGCGAACTCGAGTAGGTTTATTACAACCCGGACATACTACCATTACTTTCGAGCGCTTCAAGGGTAATGATTTATCGATCACTCCACCTTGTGGGTTAGACTTATTAGCTTTGGTATGTCGCTTGGCAATATTCAATCCTTCCAGGATTACTGCATCTATATTAGGCATTACTCTTAATACCTTAGCTCTTCTTCCCCGATCTTTTCCTGACAATACTTCTACTTCGTCACCTTTTTTTACATTACCTGATGCCATCTTGATTCTCCCCCCTAAACAGTGCTTACTTAAATAACTTTCATAATTTTTTTACTAACTAAAAGCATCTAGCAAAAAATTATAATACTTCTGGGGCAAGTGAAACTATTTTCATAAAGTTTTTATCCCGTAATTCACGTGCAACTGGTCCAAAAATACGAGTACCTCTTGGGTTTTGCTGCTCATTTAAAACGACGGCTGCATTATCGTCAAAACGGATGTAGGATCCGTCCGGACGTTTAATATACTTTTTAGTACGTACAATTACAGCTTTAACTACTTCACCCTTTTTAACGCTACTGCCGCCGGCTCCTTTTCGACTTGCAGAGGGAGGCAATGCACTTTTTACTACACCTTTTATAATATCCCCTACTCTAGCGTACCGTCGGCCGGAATCTCCCAGAACACAGATACACATTATTGATTTTGCACCAGAATTATCGGCAACATTTAATAGGGTTTCTTTTTGTACCATAAATTTTCCCTCCTTTCACACGGAGTTATTTTGCTTTTTCGATAATATTAACAACACGCCATCTTTTATCTTTGCTGATTGGCCGAGTTTCCATAATTTCTACCTTGTCACCAATACGACACTCATTCAATTCGTCATGGGCCTTATAATTGGCAGTACGCTTTAAAATTTTGCCATACAACGGATGACGCACTCTACGCACCACTGCAACTACGACGGTCTTATTCATTTTGTCGCTAATAACTTCGCCAACTCTTGTTTTCCGAAGTGGCCTTTCATTCATGGTTATAGCCTCCTCTCTAACTACTGATTATTCATTACTTGCTTTAATTGATGTTCTCTAATAATCGTTTTTACTCTTGCTATTTCATGTCGAACATCTCTTACTCGCATTTGATTATCTAATTGACCAGTAGCAAGTTGAAAACGAAGGTTGAATAATTCTTCTTTTAAGCTAGATAATTTATCATTTAATTGGTCTAAGGACATTTCCCTAGTTTCTTTTAATTTCTCTTTAATTTCTCTAACCTTCATGAGTTTTGCCACCTGCTTCCTCTCGTTTAATAAATTTACACTTGATAGGAAGTTTATGGGATGCCAAGCGCATTGCTTCCCGCGCTGCATCTTCTTGTACACCTTCAACTTCAAACATAATTCGACCTGGCTTAACTACTGCAACCCAGTGTTCGGGAGAGCCCTTACCGCTACCCATACGAGTCTCAGCTGGTTTTTCAGTAACTGTTTTATCAGGAAAAATCCTGATCCACACTTTACCAATACGCTTTAAATAACGAGTTAAGGCAATTCGAGCAGCTTCGATTTGAACATTAGTTATCCAACCCGGCTCTAAGGCTTGTAATCCGAACTCACCATGAAAGAGTTCTGCTCCTCTGGTTGCTCTTCCTTTCATGCGGCCACGGTGAACTTTTCTAAACTTGACACGTTTCGGTAATAGCAACTTTAGACGCCTCCTTCTACACGCGCAGCAACTCTTTTTTTGATTGGCAAAATTTCACCTTTATAAATCCAGACTTTAATACCAATTTTACCATAAGTTGTATTAGCTTCGGCAAATCCATAATCAATATCCGCTCTTAAGGTATGCAAGGGAATTTTACCTTCACTATATCCTTCACTACGCGCAATTTCTGCACCCATTAAACGTCCACTACAATTAATTTTAATTCCTTGTGCCCCTTGTTTCATTGTTCGAGTAATTGCTTGTTTCATGGCTCGTCGATATGACGAACGTCTCTCAATTTGAAAAGCAATATTCTCAGCAACTAATTGGGCTGTCATTTCCGGAGATTTAATTTCAACAATATTTAAGTGAATTTGTTTTCCGGAGAACTTTTCAATTTCTTTTCGAATTGCATCGATTTCGGCTCCATGTCGCCCAATTACCATTCCCGGTCTGGCAGTGTGAATAGTAATCTTGACGCGATTAGCAGCTCGCTCAATTTCGATTTTAGCTACTCCTGAGGTATATAAACGTTTTTTAATATACTTCCTAATTTTAACGTCTTCATATACTAATTTGGCATAATCTTGTTTTCTGGCAAACCATCGGCCTTCCCAGTCTTTAATGACACCTACGCGAAACCCGATTGGATTTACTTTTTGACCCATATTAATCCTCCTTTTCAGCCACGACAACCGTAATATGACTGGTTCTTTTATGAATCAAGGAGGCACGCCCTTGTGCGCGCGGCATATATCTTTTCATTGTCGGTCCTTGATTTACATAAGCTTCGGTAATATATAAATTATCCCGCTTTAATTGAAAGTTATTTTCGGCATTGGCAATCGCTGAATTTAATACTTTTGTCACAACAGCTGCAGAAAATCGTGGTATAAATTTCAAAACAATTTGCGCATCATTAACAGCTTTGCCTCTAATCAAGTCAATTATTTGTCTGGCTTTACGTGGCGCTATCCTTACAAATCGCGCAGTTGCTTTAGTTTCCATAATTAAAACCTCCCCTCACCTCGAGGTAAAACTTAATCTTTATCTTGCCCCAGTACTTCTTTCGTTATGTGATGCATGGCCCTTATAAGTTCTTGTGGGCGCAAACTCACCTAATTTATGCCCCACCATTTCTTCAATAATATATACCGGAACATGTTTCCGTCCGTCATGAACCGCAATTGTATGGCCCACCATTTCAGGATAGATTGTCGAACTTCTTGACCAAGTTTTAATAACTCGTTTTTCACCAAGTGAATTTAACTCTTCAATCTTTTTCAGGAGGCTTTCTAAAATATATGGCCCTTTCTTTAATGAACGTGACATTTTTATTCCCTCCTTTCAACTTATGATCGTCGTTTTAAAATAAGGCGATCTGACGCTTTAGTTTTTCGAGTACGACGTCCTAATGCTGGTTTACCCCACGGAGTAACTGGTGACCGACCAATTGGCGAACGTCCTTCACCACCACCATGTGGATGATCAATCGGATTCATTGCTACACCACGATTTTCAGGACGGATCCCTAACCATCTCGAACGGCCAGCTTTCCCAATCTTAATGTTTTCGTGTTCTAGATTACCAACTTGGCCGATAGTAGCCATGCATTCGATTCTTACTAAACGCATTTCGCCGGAAGGCAACCTAATATTGGCGTGATTACCTTCTTTAGCCATTAATTGAGCTCCGGCTCCGGCTGATCTGACAAGTTGACCACCCTGTTTTTTACGCAGTTCAATATTATGAATAATGGTCCCCACAGGGATTGCTGATAACGGTAAGGCATTACCCGGTTTAATATCCGAATTACTTCCTGATAACACTACATCCCCAACTTTTAGGCCCACTGGCGCTAAAATATATCTTTTTTCTCCATCAACATAATGTAGTAAGGCAATTAATGCCGACCGATTTGGGTCATATTCTATGGCTGCTACTTTAGCAGGAATATCGAATTTATTTCGTTTGAAATCTATAATTCGATACATTCTTTTATGTCCGCCACCGCGATGACGTACAGTCATTCTTCCGGACGAATTTCGCCCCCCGGTTCGTTTTAAGGGTACTACTAATGATTTTTCAGGATAATCTTTGGTAACTTCCTTAAAATCAGAGACTGTCATAAAACGTCTACCTGGTGAGGTTGGTTGGTATTTTTTTACCGGCATTTTTCCTAACCTCCATTTCTTATATAATCCTTATTGTTAAACACCTTCAAAAAATTCAATTCGATTACCATTTTCTAAGGTTACTATTGCTCGTTTCCAACTAGGACGTCTGCCCTGATGGCGACCCATCCGCTTTAGTTTACCAAGCATATTGTAAGTATTAACCGCTTTTACTTCAACTTTAAACAGCTGTTCTACAGCTTGGCGAATTTGATACTTATTGGCTTTCGGGTCTACTAGAAAACAGTATTTGTTTTCTTCCATCAATTTGGTAGTTTTTTCGGTAATCAATGGCTTTTTAATAATATCGCGCAGATCCATTATCCTAACGCCTCCTCTACCTTTGCTACCGCATCTTTGGTAATTACTAAATTCCCTTGGACCAAGATATCGTATACATTTAGGCTTTCGGAAATCATTGTTAAAACTCCAGGGATATTCCTTGCTGATTTTTCCACATTTTCTTGATAATCAGCCGTTACTAAAAGAGGCTTATTCACTTTTAAATTTTCTAATACCCCGATCATGTTTTTAGTCTTAGGTTTATCAAATTCGATTGTATCTAAAACTAGTATTTCTCCTGACTCTAACTTAGCAGATAAAGCAGATCTAAGAGCGTGTCTTCTTGCTTTTTTGGGCAACTTATATTTATAATCTCTAGGCATTGGTCCAAAAACCACACCACCACCGGTCCAAATCGGAGAACGACGAGTACCATGGCGGGCTTGACCCGTTCCTTTTTGGCGCCAGGGTTTTTTACCACCACCGCGAACAGCTGATCGATTTTTTACCGCAACTGTTCCTAAGCGTCTAGAGCTAAGTTGCATAACCACACTTTGATGCAATAAAGATTCATTAATTTTTGCACCAAATACTTTTTCGCTCAAATTAATCTCGCCTACCTGTGAACCGTTAGTATTATAGACTGGTACAGTCGGCATTCTTTTTCCTCCTCTTTCTTACCATTAAAAAACTTATTTCTTAACTGATTTTAAAGTTTCCTTAATCATAATCATTCCGCCTTTAGCACCGGGGACAGAACCTTTAATTAAGATCAAATTACGCTCAGCATCTACTCTTACTATTTGTAGTCTCTGCAAGGTTATTCTTTCATTACCCAGATGTCCCGGCATCTTTCTACCTTTAAAAACTCTGGCCGGATCAGTAGCTCCTAATGAACCTGGTCTTCTATGATACATTGAACCATGGGAGATGGGCGCTCGATTGAAATTCCAACGTTTGATAACCCCGGAAAAACCTTTCCCTTTAGAAGTACCAATAATATCAACTAATTCGCCTTCTTTAAAGATATCCGCCTTAATTTCTTGGCCTAAATCATAATTTTCATTTTTCTTGATTCGAATCTCACGCAAAAACTTACATGGTTTGACTTTTGCTTTATCAAAATGACCCTTCAGCGGTTTATTTACTAGTCGTTCTTTTCGTTCTGAAAAACCTAATTGTATGGCATCATATCCGTCGGTAGTAACAGACTTTTTTTGAACAACCAAACAGGGTCCGGCTTCAATTACGGTTACTGGAATAGCTCGGCCTTCCGGACTAAAAATTTGTGTCATTCCTATTTTTTTACCCAAAATTCCTTTAGCCATACTTACACCTCCTTACATCTTCCGATTACTTACTATAAAATAGTTTCAATTTTTTCTAAGATTTGATTTCAATATCCACCCCAGCGGGTAAATCTAATCGGATTAAAGCATCCACCGTCTTTGAACTAGGTTCTAATATATCAATTACGCGTTTATGAGAACGCATTTCAAACTGCTCTCGTGAATCTTTATTTACATGAACTGACCGCAGTACAGTATAAATATGCTTTTCCGTTGGAAGTGGAATGGGTCCTGAAACAAAAGCTCCAGTTCTTTTTGCCGTCTCAACTATCTTTTCCGCCGACTGATCAAGCAATTTATGATCAAAAGCTTTTAAGCGAATTCGAATTTTTTGAGTAGCCATTATTTTCCCCCCTTGCTTATTACCGTTTAATTTTATTCTTGCCGGGAATTAATTCCCGGCAAGAATGTTACTATTCAATAATTTTCGTAACAACACCAGCACCTACGGTACGGCCACCTTCCCGAATAGCGAAACGCAACCCTTCTTCCATAGCAATAGGTGTAA
>JANQHU010000187.1 GCA_028282485.1 Bacillota bacterium | reverse complement strand
TTGGTTGCTAAAGTACGGCCCAATTAAAGAAGCGGTGGTCATCGACCGGCAGGATGAAGCAGGTACTAAATATCTCTGCGCTTATCTGGTAGCTGGGGCCCAATTAGATCTCTCCGACTTAAAAGGATATCTAGCTCAGCAATTACCTGCATATATGGTTCCCGCCTATTTTCAACAATTAGAAAAAATGCCCTTGACTCCTAATGGGAAAATCAACCGCAAAGCCCTGCCGATTTTAGCAGCAAGTAAGGACCAGTCCCTGACAGGCTATCTCCCTCCCAGCAATAGTACCGAAGCGAAACTAGCCACTATTTGGGAGAAGATCTTAGGAGTTAACAAAGTTGGAGTTAATGAAGATTTCTTTAACCTAGGCGGTAATTCAATTAAACTGGCGGTGCTGGCCGCCCGGATTCATCAGGAAATGAATACGAAGCTGCCTTTAAGCGAAATCTTTAAAAATTCGACCATTCAAAATTTAGCCCGTTATATAACCAAAGCTGAGCAGAGTAACTATGTGGCTATCCCGCGGGTAGCCGCGCGGGATTATTATCCCGCTGCTTCAGCCCAAAAAAGATTGTATGTCCTCAATCAACTTGATCAAGCTGGGATTGGCTATAACATCCCCACGGTAATTAAGCTTGCAGGAGCACTCCAGCCAGAAAAAATTACCGCAGCCTTTAGGCAGCTACTCCAAAGACATGAGATTTTACGCACCTCATTTAAAATTGAAAAGGGCGAACTGGTCCAAGTAGTAGCAAAGGAAGTCGCTTTTGAGGTAGACTATTTTGAAACGGACTTGGCCAGTGCCAAAAGCGTTATTGAAGGCTTGATTAAACCCTTTGATTTAAGCAAAGCCCCCTTGTTGCGGGCGGCACTGATCAAGCTGGCCGCAAATAAACATCTCTTGCTCTTTGAGGTCCACCATATTGTTGCCGATGGGCTCTCTATTAATATTTTAAATCGAGAATTAAGAAGTCTTTATGAAGGGAAGGTTTTAGCAGAGCCACCCATCCAATACAAAGATTTTGCCCAGTGGCAGAATGATTTATTGGCTGGCGAGACTCTGCAAAAACAAGAAGCTTACTGGCTCCAGGCCTTTAGGGATAGTTTGCCACAGCTCAAGCTACCGACGGACTACCAACGGTCTACTAAACCGGATCTGGCCGGAAAGGTTTATAGCTTTGTCGCTGAGGCTGAAATCACCCAGCGGCTGCAGGAGTTAGCCCGGGAAACTAAAACGACCTTGTATATGGTGCTGCTGGCGGCTTATAATCTGCTCTTGTATAAGTATACCGGGCAGGAAGATATCGTTGTCGGTTCTCCGGTTACCGGGAGAAGGCATGTTGATTTAGAAAATACGGTGGGGATGTATGCCAATACCCTCGCCTTGAGAAATTATCCTTCCGGCCAGAAGGACTTTGGTGATTTCTTGGCGGAAGTGAAGGAGCAGGCTCTGCAAGCCTATGAAAACCAAGATTATCAGTTTGAAATACTGGTGGAAAAACTGAATCTAGATCGAATTCAAAGTCAGAATCCCTTGTTTGAGACCATGTTTGTTCTCCAGGAGCCTAATGAGAGTGACAGTGGTGTCCGAGAATTTGCTCAGGTACAATTTATTCCCGAGGAGATTCAAAGTGTCACGGCTAAGTTTGAACTGACTCTAGAGGCTATTGCCAGAGAGCAGACTATTAAATTTAATCTGGAATACCGTACCCAGTTGTTTGCGGAGCAGACTATCAAAAAAATGGCTGGGGAATATCTGAGATTATTAGAAATCCTAACTGCTAATCCGCCAAAAACAATGCGGATTAGCGGGCTGATTGAAGTTTTGGAAGGAGAAGAAGAGGCAAGAATTAGTAGTCAGCTCCGGGAAGGAAAAAAGGAGATTGCCGATTCTTTCGCCGAGGGCTTTTGGGAAGAAATCTAAATCAAGCCAAGGAATTGCTGTAAAAAAGAGAAAGAACAAAGGGGCGAGGGGATCATGAAAGAAAGATCAAATCAGGAGTATCAACAGGCGGAACAATATTGGGCCCGCAAGCTCTCCGGGGCACTCTCGGAAGTTAATCTAGCGCCTTCCCGCCAAAGGAGTCTGGCTCCTCAAGAGGAGTATTTAGAAGTTGCCTTTGACCAGGAGCTAGCTACCAAACTGTTTAATATCAGTAAAAATAAAGATACCATTCTTTATGTATTTCTTTTAGCGGTGGGCAAGATTTTAATTGCTAAATATACTGGTCAAAAGGATATCATCATCGGTTCCCCTCTTTATTGGCCCCAGCCGGAAGCAGTTGATCTTGATGCGAAAAATCAGTATCTCCCCTTGAGAGATCTTCTGGATGAGGAGATGACTGTTAAAGAATTATTGGCTCAAGTAAATCAAACTCTCAGAGACGGATACCTGAATCAGTTTTATCCTCTAGTCAAGCTTTTTAGCGGGCGGGAACCGAAGGCCGATTCCCCGAACTTATCTAAAGTGATCTTTGCTTTGGAAAATATTCATCCGGAAATAACCTTTGAGCCGAGCCGGAATGAATTAGCTTTTAGCCTGGCCAAAAATGAAGCGGGCTTACGAGGAAAGATTATTTACAATGGTTTCCTTTTTACCAAAGAACGGATCCAAAAAATCTTTGCTGATTATGTAACAGTTTTAGAACAGGTTTTAGCAAATCTGCAGCTGAAATTGGGAGAGGTTTCCTTAGTAACGGCAGGAGCCCAACCCCAATGGCTAGTGGCGGTAAATAATACGCAAACCAATTATCCTGAGAAAACCTTAGCCGAACTCTTTGAGGACCAAGTGGAGCAGACTCCCGACCAAATTGCCGTCGTCTTCGGGTCAAAGCAGCTTACTTATCAAGAATTAAACCAAAAAGCCAATCAATTAGCCCGATTACTAAGGGAGCATGGTGCCGGACCAGAGCTGATTGTGGGGCTCATGGTCGACTCCTCTTTAGAAATGGCCATTGGTATTTTGGGAATCTTAAAATCAGGCGGGGCTTATCTGCCCCTTGCACCTGATTATCCCCCGGAACGAATTGCTTTCATGATCAAAGACAGCCAGATACCCATTTTGGTCACGGATCGCGCTGACGTAACTGAGTTAGCTTTTGAAGGCAGTATAATTAACTTTCCAAACCCAGCCCTTTCGCAGCAAGAAGTCACTAATTTAAGTAAGATAAATCAGAGTAATAATCTGGCCTATGTCATTTATACTTCGGGGACTACCGGAAAGCCTAAAGGAGTGCTGATCGAACAGCAAAATATTACTAATACCATTTGGTGGCGCAAACAAGAGTATGGCTTAACTAGTAATGATAAAATCTTACAGTTATTTTCTTACGTCTTTGATGGCTTTTTGACTAGTTTTTTTACTCCTCTGACTTCCGGGGCCCAAGTGATCTTGTTAGACGGGGCAGGGGCTAAGGATTTATTAGCCATTAAGCAGCAGATCATTAAACAGCAGATAACTCATTTTATTAGTGTGCCTAGTTTATACCAGGCCTTATTGGAATTGATGAGTCCAGGCGATCTAGCCTCTTTAATAATGGTAACTTTAGCCGGAGAGCAGTTTTCCCACGGACTAATTAAAAGCAGCCAGGCTCTTAATAGTAATTTAGAAATTATTAATGAATACGGACCTACCGAAAGTGCGGTGGTGGCCACCTACCAAAGAGAGGTTGCTTCGGATCAAGTTATCTCCATCGGTCGACCCATCAGCAATACGCGAGTCTATATTATTGATGAAGCGGGGCAACTGGCAGGCCCGGAGGGTAAAGGAGAACTATGTATTGCCGGAAAAGGCTTGGCCAGAGGTTATTTAAATGAACCAGAGCTTACCAAGAGAAAATTTGTGGTCAATCCTTTTGCACCGAATGAGAGAATGTATCCCACGGGGGACTTAGTCCAATGGTTACCGGAAGGAAAGCTGCGGTTTTTAGGGAGAATTGATACTCAAGTAAAGATAAGAGGTTTTCGGATCGAACTGGGGGAGATCGAAAATCGGTTATTAGACTATGAATCAATCAAAGAAGCGGTAGTGGTTGACAAAGAATCGGCAGGTGGCAACCGCTATTTAGCTGCTTATTTAGTAGCTCAAAGGGAAGTATCAAGTTCGGTTTTAAAAGATTATTTATTACAAAAGTTACCTGAATATATGGTGCCCGCATATTTTGCGTTCTTGCCCCAGCTGCCGTTAACTCCTAACGGAAAAATCCATCGCCAGGCTTTAAAAGAATTAGCTGAAAGTCAGACCACGGAGAGCATATATGAGGACCCCGGTAATCACCTTGAAGAAACGTTAGTGAACATCTGGCAGAAAGTCTTAGGGGTGACTAACATCGAAGTAAATGATAATTTTTTTACCCGGGGAGGCAATTCCTTAAAATTAGTAATTATGGCCGCGGAAATTCATAAGGCGTTGCACGTCGAAATTCCCATGGGGGATCTCTTTGAACAGGCGACCATTCGAAAGTTGGCCAGATATATTGCCGGAGTTACGGAGAGTAGTTATTCTGCCATTTCGCCGGTAGCGGAGCGAGCCTTCTATCCGGTCTCCTCGGCTCAAAAAAGATTGTATATTCTCAATCAGCTGGAGGGTATTGGGATTAGTTACAATATGCCCATGGCCCTGAGCATCACCGGAAATCTAGTCAAGGAAGAGTTGGAGCAATTATTTAACCAACTCATCCAGAGGCATGAA
>JANQHU010000179.1 GCA_028282485.1 Bacillota bacterium | reverse complement strand
ATCTAAAGAGGTTATAAATCAATTTTTAGACTATTTTATTTCGTTTTTACCTAACGATATCAAGGAGAAACTAATATTTTTCTCCTGCGAAAGTTGAGTCAATAACTAAATTAAAACCAAAATTAAAAATCTTTTTTACCGGATAATGGCTCCTAAAATACAATTTTCATATTAACATAAGTTCAAATAAATAACAATAACAAAAACTTAAAAATTTACAGCTAACCTCTGAAACTCTTCTAAAAGCTTTATTTATTCAAAGACGGCCATCTCCACATCATTCTTCCCTAAAGTAGTCACCACTACCTTTTTAATCTCCTTACCACCGCTATCTTCTCCGATCTTATAATCCTCCATATACCTTTCCAACTGCTCTAAGGCCTCTTCTTTTGCTTTTTTTAAGGCTTTTTCTCGCTTTAATTTTGTCTTAAGCTCACTTTCCTTCACGTGTTTAAATTCCACTACATAGTTATACTCGGCAAACTGGGCTAAGTGCGTAGTTGCTTTTAAATAGACGTCAATGTAGCCATTAACTACTTCATGCTCACTTTTAATCGTATAGATCCCATCTCTGCGCGCGATCATCAGAAAAATCACTTTACTGGTCAGCTCATTATACCACTTCAAATCTTCTTTTGATAAAATATCCTGGCGCACTTTTTGGTATAATTCTTTTAATTTATCGGTAACCCCTTCGCGACGAAATTGTTTCATGGCCTCGGTTATTTCCTCGTCATCTGAAATTCGCCCCAACTCCAAATGTTGAATGATATAGTCCCAATAAAGGGTCTGGGTGGTGTAATTGGGGATCCCCAGCACTAATTTATTTTCATCTGCTCTTTTAATAGTTAACATCCCCAAATAATACATCAGTGCTTTATAATAAATATCTTTATTGGCCGGGTTATACAAGTTTTCTAACTTGATCCGCTCCGGTAAAATCAATGGCCCCACTTCTAAATTCCGGGCGGCAATTTCGTTTAATTCTTCAGTATTGGCAAAGTTAATGGCTAACTTTCGAATCTTGCTGTAATCCGTCTTCACATTTTCATCTATCATATTGCGAGGGTACTCTTCATTACGAATAATGTTATCTGTTAAATATAAAACCATATCCGTATTATAGATGGTTTCCGTTACTCGTTCGCTAAATTTGTACCCATTATATAAATACTGCATATCGGCGGTTAATTTAGAATGATCAACATACTTTCCCAGTCCATAATAACCAACAAGCTCCGTCACTTCCGCTTCGGTAAAACCCAGCATACTATTTAAAGACTTTTCATTTGTCAGGTTACTAAACATATTCGGCCCACTGGTCAGGTCATCCAAAAAGATAGGGCTCACTCCCGTCATGAAGATTCGACTGATTACGGTGACGGTCATATCTTTCACTGCTTTGTAAAAAGTCTTCACATAACCGCCTTGCTCGGCTAATTTATAGTAAAGTTCCTTATCGCTAAGCATAATTTCGTTAGCGTAATTGTCGTATTCGTCGATGAGTAGGGCTAATTTTTCATTTTTTTGCTTAAGTTTCATTTCTAATTCAGTTATGGCCTGAATAGCATTGCTATTTTCTTTTGCAATTACGGTTTTCCCAAAAACATCCGCATATTTCACAAAAAAATCATTGATGCTACTAATTACTAAATTATCAAACCCTTTAATTAACCCTTGCTCCCCCTGGCTAGTGTCTACTCGGGCAAAACTAATTCGCAGCACCAAATAATTATTTTTGGTCACCGTCGGATTCTGACCGATATACAAATCCCCAAATAATTTCTCGAAATTCGCCGCTTCTTTTTGGTCATAATAGGCTTCTAACATACTGATAAAGAGACTTTTGCCAAACCGCCGCGGTCGGATGAAAAACTGGTAGTCCGGCATAGTCTCCAGGATTTCAATATATTTGGTCTTGTCAACATAATACATCTTATTTTCGCGGATTTCTTTATAGCTGCTTTTGCCGTAAGGTATTTTTTTCATAGTAACTCCTATTTTTCACTTCACTGGGACTACCGTACCTAAAAATTCTTCTGCAAAAATCTTTCTAAAGCCTCACGATAGTGGGGCATCACAATTTCTAAGGAATTAAACCCATCCCGAGCTAAAATACTATACTGGGGCCGGGGAGCCGGGCGCTTTAAGTCTTTGGTACTCATTGGTTTCACAACAGTTTGCAAATTACCACTAAGCTCCAATATTTCCTTGGCAAAATCAAACCAGGTACAGGCTCCTGCATTGGCTCCATGATAGATTCCATAAGCCCTAGTTCGAATTAAACTATCTATCCCTTTCGCTAAATCCAAAGCATAAGTAGGTGAACCCATTTGGTCATTAACAATTTGTAATTCTTCTCTTTCTGTAGCAAGTTTCAAAATAGTTCGGACAAAGTTGTGACCCTGATCCCCA
>JANQHU010000120.1 GCA_028282485.1 Bacillota bacterium | reverse complement strand
TTCAAAGAGCAAAATACCGATTTTCATTTTTTGAGTTTTTTTATAGTTTTAAAAAATATAATTTAGGCTATTTCACGATGCTTTTTGTGAGATAATCATGATATAATTAAAAAAAATATTTAAAACGATAGAGAGGTCTTGGTGGAAAGATGGAATTACGAGAAGCGGCTTTAGAATTACATCGAAGCAAACAAGGAAAGATTGAAGTGGTTAGTAAAGTAGCAGTGGAGGATGCTGGTGATTTAAGTTTAGCTTATTCTCCGGGGGTGGCCGAGCCTTGCAAGGAGATTGCTCAGGATCGGGAGCTTTGTTATCAATATACCAACCGGGGGAATATGGTGGCGGTGGTCTCTGACGGTACGGCGGTTTTAGGGCTGGGTGATATTGGCGCGGAAGCCGGATTGCCGGTAATGGAAGGTAAAGCGATTCTCTTTAAAAATTTTGCGGGAGTGGATGCCTTTCCTATCTGTTTAGCAACTAAAGAAGTGAACGAGATCGTCCAAGCGGTGAAGTGGTTGGAACCTACTTTTGGCGGAATTAATTTGGAAGATATTTCTGGACCGCGTTGTTTTGAGATTGAGCGGCGGTTGAAAGAAGAGTTACAGATTCCTGTTTTTCATGATGATCAACATGGTACGGCAGTAGTCTGTTACGCAGGTTTGATTAATGCTTTGCAATTGGTGAAAAAGAACATCAGTGAAATTAAGATAGTCATCAACGGGGCGGGAGCAGCCGGCATCTCCATTGCCCAACTCTTAAATGCAGCCGGAGTCGGTTATGATAACATGCGGATTTGCGATAAAAAAGGCTTACTCTATCCCGGTAGTGATTCTGGTAATCCTTACAAAGAAGAGCTGGCCCGATTAACTAATCCTACGGGGCAAAAAGCCAATTTAGCGGAGGCTCTCCAAAGGGCAGATGTCTTTATCGGAGTTTCAGTAGGAAAGATTGTTACTTCGGAAATGGTGCGGCAGATGGCGAACCAGCCGATTATTTTTGGCTTAGCGAATCCGGTTCCGGAGATCATGCCCCAGGAGGCTTATGCTGCTGGGGCGGCTGTGGTAGGGACGGGCCGTTCTGATTATCCGAATCAGATCAATAATGTATTAGGTTTTCCCGGAATCTTTCGCGGCGCTTTAGATGTCCGGGCCAAAGAGATTAACCAAACCATGAAAATAGCCGCCGCTCGGGCTATTGCTAATTTAATTGCTACCGAAGAATTGGCGGCCGATTATGTGATCCCCGATCCTTTTGATCGAAGAGTAGTTCCGGCGGTAGCTTTGGCTGTAGCCCAGGCAGCCATTGCCACGAATGTCGCCAGGGAGTATTGCAGTTTGAAGCAGTTACACGCAGGACTTCAGCAGCGCAACCTTATTTAATGGATCAATTGGAAAAGAAGTATTTAAAATTAAAAAACTTTATTAGGGAAACCTGAAGATCTGTTGTTAAATTTAATGTTCATTTAAGAGGGTGGTTTTTTGTCTTGGATTGCGGATTTGCATATCCATTCTCATTTTTCGATAGCTACTAGTAAAGAATGTAACCCGGCCAATCTTTTTTTGTGGGCGGCTTATAAAGGCATTAACTTAGTGGGGACGGGGGATTTTACTCATCCCGGTTGGCGACAGGAGTTACGGGAAAATTTAGTACCGGCGGAGGAAGGCTTCTATCGCTTGGCCAAGGAGCCCAGCTCTCTGAACGGCAGCTCCCCCACGGTTCGTTTTGTAGTTTCCGGTGAGCTCAGTACCATTTATAAAAAAAACGGGAAGACGCGAAAAGTACATCACTTGATTTTATTACCATCATTAGAAGACGCCGACCGAATCAGTAAGGTCTTAGAAGATCTAGGAATGAATATTCGCTCTGACGGGCGTCCGATTTTAGGCTTAGATAGCCAGCGGCTTTTGGAGCTTGTTTTGGAGGCCTCCCCGACAGCAATACTGATTCCGGCTCATATTTGGACCCCCCATTTTTCGGTCTTTGGTTCTAATTCCGGGTTTGATGATTTGGCAGAATGTTATGGGGATTTAGCAACCCACATCTTTGCTTTAGAAACGGGTTTATCTTCCGATCCGGCCATGAATTGGCAGTGGTCGGCTTTAGATCGGTTCACCTTAGTCTCTAATTCGGATGCTCATAACCCCCGCAATTTGGGGCGGGAAGCCAATCTTTTAGCGGCCGAGTTTTCTTATTTTGGCCTGCGGAAAGCCTTGGAGACCCGGGAGGGATTCCTGGGCACTATT
>JANQHU010000113.1 GCA_028282485.1 Bacillota bacterium | reverse complement strand
TTTGAAAAGCCAGAATGCCGGAAGCTGGAGGCTAATTTAGGCGTAGAAGAAGCTAAGGATTATAGTTATTTATTTAACGAATTAGCCATTACCAAAGACCCCGAAGCTCTACCACATCAAGGGCAGTATCCAGTAGTTAATTTTTCCTTTAAAAAAGTGAAAGCGGAAGAGTTTAGCCTGGCCTATGAAAATTTGAAAAAAGAAATATCTCGGGAGTATGTAAGGCATAAATATGTTTTGGAAAAAATTGCAGTCGAAGAATTTGAGCAAGAAAAGTACGCCAATATTATTAACTTAAAGGCAAGTGTCTCCGATTATACCGATGCCATTAAAGATTTATGTAAATATTTGTATTGGTACTACCAAAAGCCAGTCTATGTGCTCATCGATGAATACGATACTCCCTTACATTATGCTAAATTAAATGGATATTACCGGGAAATGATCAACGCCATGAGAACGTTAATGGTGGATGGGATGAAGGATAATGCCGCCATGAAACAGGCCATCATTACTGGAATCATGAAGATTGCCGGGGAGTCTATCTTTAGTTCGTTTAATAATCCAGAAGTAGCAACAATTTCAGAGAATTATTGTGCTAATCAGTTTGGCTTTTTAGAAGAGGAAGTTTTGCAAATATTAAAAGATTTTAAACTGGCTAACCGATTTGAAAAAGTAAAAGAGTGGTATAATGGCTACCGATTTGGGGAAAAAACCATCTATAATCAATGGAGTATTTTAAATTTTATTAAAAATAATGCTATTTTTAAACCCTACTGGGTGAATACTGGAGATACGGATTTAATTAAAAAAAGTTTGCAACTAGATATAACTTACAGCAAAAAGAATTTAGAAATATTATTAAGTGAGGAAAGAATCAAGGCCGAGATTGACCAAAACATCGTATACGAAGAGGTTTTAAATGACGTGAGTAAATCATATAGTTTTCTGTATCACGCGGGCTATTTGAAAGCGACTTGGATTGAAAGTACTAAATATTATATTGAGATTCCGAACTATGAAGTGGCTGAAATTTTTAAAGGAATGCTCAAAAATTGGCTGAATTATGATCTTTTAAAACAGAGCAATTTAGTAAAAAGTTTTATTGAGAGTATGTTAAATAAAGATGAAGAGACATTTAACCTTAATCTGCAAGAAATTATGTATTCTAGTGTCAGTTATTATGATACTAGAGAGCACAGCCGCAATTTGGGGATATCTAAGGAAATAGTGGAAGAAACCAAATACGAAAACTTTTATCACGGAATAATATTAGGAATAATGTTAAATCTAGAAGAAAATTACCGGGTTGAGAGCAATAAAGAATATGGCCTGGGTAAACCAGATATCGTAGTCATCCCGCGAGATGGCCGCCAAGAAGGGTTTATCCTCGAATTTAAAAGAGCCCGCAAGAAAGAGAGAGCGGGACTGCCCAGCCTTACCAAGGCGGCCTTAAAACAGATTGGGGATAAAGAGTATGAAGCCGGGCTGAGAGGAAAAGCAGTATCTTGGGTGAAAGTTGGGATAGGGTGTAAGGGCAAGGAATGCCGGGCGGTGATGGAAATAGGAAGTTAACAAGTCAGACATGTAAGATAAAATATCAAAAAATCAAGTTGTCATTAATGGGAAATTTTTATATAATTAAATTAGAAGAATTAAAAAAAATAGAACCGAAAGCCAAAAATAAAATGCCTAACCTAAAAACCCGCATGATTTATTATTTAAAGAAACAACCAAGATAACCGGAAGTGGAGGATATATCTATTTACTATTTGAACATAAAAGCTACCCGGAAGGCAAAATCAGCCTAAAACTATTACAATAACCATTTATATCTATAATGTGTTTGAAATAGACATGGAAGAGTATATAGAAGAAGTAAGCTGGATCTTAACGGCAGAAGGAGGGGAGATAGCCATGACCACTGCTTTGATTGGGCGATGAAGTATATCTTGAGAAATAAAGCTAATTTTGATGTACTGGAAGGGTTTTTAACCAATCTCCTAAAAGAAGAAATCAAAGTGGAAGAGATTTTAGAGAGCGAAGGAAATAGAGAAGCCGAAAACCG